>CAZXIE010000015.1:35261-46376 GCA_964640065.1 uncultured Saprospiraceae bacterium | reverse complement strand
TAGACTTAGGATCTAGTGCTTCACGGCTTGGGGGTTCGAGTCCCTCCACCCGCACCATAAAAGTGGAGATGCTGAGTAATTACTCGGCATTTTTTGTTTGATCAAGATAATACAGATAGAATTATGAAGACAGAGCTTACCGAAGTAGGAACATTGCATTCTAGGCTAACTATAACTCTAGAGCAAGATGACTACAAGCCGACTTATGATAAAGAGCTCAAGAAGTACAGTAAGCAAGCTCAGATGAAGGGCTTCAGAAAAGGAAAAGTACCTATGTCTGCTATCAAAAAAATGTATGGTCGAGGTATCCTAGCTGAAGTTATCGATAAGAAAATCCAAGAGACTATCCAAAATGAGATCAAAGATCTGAGCATCTTAGGAAGTCCTATTACCTCTGAAGAGCAAGAGATGTTAGACTTTGACATTAAAGACCTTCAGGATTATACGTTCAAGTTTGATATTGGTCTTGCTCCAGAGATAGAAGTAAAAGGAGTGAGCGATCAAGATAAGTATGAGAAGTACTTAGTAGAAGTAGATGACGCTATGCTAGAGGAGGGTATGATGGATATGCGAAAGCGCATGGGTACCCAAGAGGAAATAGAGGCGGCTGTAGAAGAAAAAGATATCGTTACTCTTCAGATCACCGAGTCTCCAAGTGAAAGTGAAGAGCCCTTTACATCGGAGATCATGATCATGCCTGATCGCATGACGGATGCCTATAAGGATGAGTATCTTGGAAAAGAGAAAGGGTATAAGGGAACCGTCGATATTTATGAGCTAGAGAAAGATACTAATGAGGATTATGTCCAGAAGTACTTTCTAAAAGATGCTCCTGAAGGTGTAGGCAGAACCTACGCTACAGAACTGAAGACAGTCAAAAGATTGATACCTGCAGAAGCTAATGAAGAGTTCTACAAATCAGCATTTGGCGAGGACGTCAAGGACGAGACCGTAGCAAAAGAAAAGCTGAAAGAAAACCTTGAGGGCTACTATGAAACCCAGAGCGAAGCTATCACTAAGAGAAAAATACTTGAGTCTCTGATAGCTAGTCATGAGGTTACTTTTCCTGATGCTTTTCTCAAGAGATGGCTGGCATCATCTAATAATGAACTATCGGAGGAGCAAATCGAATCTGAGTATGGAGACTTCACGAAGAATCTCAAGTGGACTTTGATTAAAGAAAAGATCGCCAGAGATCAGGATATCAAAGTAGATCCAGAATCAGTGCGCACACACCTCGTCAACAACTTTAAGCAACAATTTGCCCAATACGGATATGGGGCTGGGATGGATCTTGACTTTGACTCTATAGGTGAAAGACTGATGCAAGATCAAAAGGCTGTGCAAAGAGGATACGAGGAAGTGTTAGCAGATAAGGTCTTCGATCAGATCGTTAGTACGGTTCAGTTTGATGAGAAAAAGGTCAATCAAGAAGAATATCAAGACATAGTCAAAGAACTTCAAGACAACAATGGATAGGGTACCGTTGTTATAGTATGATATGATAACAAATCGTTATATTAAAAATTAAATATGTTCAGTCAAGACGAATTTAAGAAATACGCTACCAAGCATATGGGCATGAGTACGATGCACCTAGAGAAGTATATGGAGCGTAGCACGATCCCTAATATAGAAGGCTTCACGCCGCAAGTGATAGAAGAGCGACCTATGAACATTGTAGGTATGGATGTATTCAGTAGGTTGATGATGGATAGAGTCATCTTCATGGGAGTTCCTGTGAATGATTATGTAGCTAACGTCGTCCAAGCTCAACTCCTTTTCTTAGAGTCTACAGATCCTAAGATGGACATCCAGATGTTCATCAATAGTCCTGGAGGGTCAGTGATCGCTGGGTTAGGTATATACGATACGATGCAGTACGTAAGTCCAGATGTCAATACCATCTGTACGAGTCTAGCAGCATCTATGGGAGCCGTATTATTATGTGCAGGTAAGAAGGGAAAAAGAAGTTGCCTTCCACATAGTCGAGTGATGATACATCAGCCATCTGGCGGGATGCAAGGTCAGTTCTCTGATATGGAAATCTCGTATAACCTGATCAAGGATATGAAGATGGAGCTATACGAGATCATGGCAGAACACACGGGCAAATCTGTAGAGCAGATAGAGAAGGATTGTGATCGAGATTACTGGATGAAGGCGGAAGTGGCTAAAGAGTATGGTCTTGTTGATGAGGTACTAAGTAGAAAGAAAGCTTCGTAATTATCCTAACATATGAGTAAGATAAATACCCCAAAATGTTCTTTCTGCGGGAAGGATAAAAGTGACGCTTTACTTCTGATAGCAGGAGTAGAGGGTCACATCTGTGAGTCTTGTGTAGAGCAAGCTTCGGATATAGTAACCAAAGAGCTCAAAAATGACTACTCCGATAAGGACGTACCATTTTCACTTCCAGAGGGTGTAAAGCCGTCTGATATCAAAGAGTATCTTGATACTTATGTGATCGGCCAAGATGATGCTAAAAAGTACCTCTCTGTCGCTGTATATAATCACTATAAGAGACTCAAGTATAATCGTGCCTTAGATGATGTGGAGCTAGAGAAATCTAACATACTCTTTGTTGGAAACACAGGAACTGGTAAGACGCTACTAGCTAAGACTATAGCTAAGTTTTTAGATGTTCCTTTTGCTATAGTTGATGCTACAGTATTTACTGAAGCGGGGTATGTAGGCGAAGATGTGGAAAGTATGCTGAGTAGATTACTACAGGTTTGCGACTACAATGTAGAAGCAGCACAGAAGGGTATCGTCTACATAGATGAGATAGATAAGATCGCACGTAAGAGTGATAATCCTTCGATCACGAGAGATGTTTCTGGTGAGGGCGTACAGCAAGCACTCCTCAAAATGCTGGAAGGCACAGAGGTCAATGTTCCACCTCAGGGAGGAAGAAAACACCCTGAACAAAAACTGATCCCTGTCAATACATCGGATATCCTCTTTATCTGTGGAGGTGCATTTAGTGGTATCGAGAAGATCATCGCAAAGAGATTGAATACACAGGTGATAGGATTTAAGAAGGCAGATGAGCTTGATCAGATCGATGATAATTCACTTTTGAAATATCTCATCCATCAGGACATCAAGTCATATGGGATGATCCCAGAGCTATTAGGCCGTCTTCCTGTTCTTACTTATCTCGATCCTCTATCAAAAGAGACGATGATGAGGATCTTAACAGAGCCTAAGAATGCTCTCACTAAGCAGTACGAGAAGTTGTTTGAATTAGAAGGAATAGAGTTGTCTTTCGAAAAAGAAGCACTTGAGTTCATTGCTGAAAAAGCACTTGAGTTTAAACTTGGAGCGAGAGGCCTTAGATCTATTTGCGAAGAGATACTTACTGATGCGATGTATAACCTGCCTGCAGAGACTGAGGTGAAATCCTTTAAGGTGACAAAAACTTATGCAACAGGTCAGCTTCAAAAGTCTAAACTCAGTAAGCTTAAGGTCGCATAGACTAAGAGCTTACCTAGTTTCTTACTGATGTGATTTAGTGGCGTTTGTTCATGCGTATAGAGTGTCACGCAGCCGTCTTTGTCTTTAGAATATATTTGGCATTATCATAGAGAAGTAGAATATGACGACTTTATGTGTACCTTTGCGCCGTATAAGATATCCAACGTATCATTTTTATACAGCCGCTACTAAATTTATTTGGTAGCGGTTTTTTCTCTCACTTCATGCTAATCTTTCATGAGGTTTTTTCTACAACTTTCCTACGACGGTACTGATTATGCTGGATGGCAGATCCAACCAGATGTTATGACTGTCCAAGGTAGGATTGAAAAGGTACTATCTACTTTATATAGTTCTGAAGTATCTATCGCAGGGTGTGGGCGAACTGACAAGGGAGTACATGCTAGGTACTATATTGCTCATGTGGATTTGCCTATCTCAGAATATCCTGAAAATCTTCTCTATAAGCTAAATAGAATGTTGCCCAGCGATATCTCTTGTGGTGGAGTTCATGAGGTAGGCGAGCAGCTCCACGCGAGATTTGACGCGACGTCTAGAGCGTATACTTATTCGATTCATTTTCATAAGGATCCTTTTCTCAAGAAGTACTCCACCTATATATCCAAAGGGAATGAATTAGATATATCATTACTAGAGGAAATAAGTGATATTATAGGGCAGACCTCGGATTTTAAGTCATTCTGTAAGCTACATGGATCTGATACTCACACGCTCTGTGAGATTCAAAAGAGCGAGTGGGATCTAAGTAATAGTCATCGAAGCATCAGCTATCATATCAGAGCTAATCGATTCCTCAGAGGAATGGTACGTCTTATCGTCGGCAGTAGCCTAGCAGTAAGTAGTGGACAGCTTTCTCTAGATGATTTAAAAAATCACATAAGCTTAGGGACAAGAAGCCCACACATGAGAAGTGCTCCTGCAGATGGACTAGCCTTAACTGATGTCCTATACGGAGATCTGTTTAAGCGTTAGCGAGACTTTCTTCATAAAGGGGGAATCTCTCCATATAACTATGTACCTGTGAGCCTACCTCACTGATTACTTTGTCGTTATCATGATTAGTCACTACTTGATCGATCCACTCAACTAGCTTCGTACAATCAGCTTCTTTCATACCTCTTGTAGTAACTGCAGCAGTTCCTACTCTGATACCTGATGTGACAAATGGGCTTTTATCATCAAACGGAACCATATTCTTATTGACTGTGATGTCAGCCCTTACAAGTGCTTTCTCTGCTTCCTTACCTGTCACATGTTTAGACCTGAGGTCTATCAACATCAGGTGATTATCAGTACCGCCTGAGATTACTTTGTAACCTAGGTTAACAAATGCATCGGCCATAGCTACAGCATTCTTGATGACTTGCTGGCCATAGATCTTGAAAGATGGATCTAGTGCTTCACCAAAAGCCACTGCTTTAGAGGCTATAACATGTTCAAGTGGTCCTCCTTGCATGCCAGGAAATACTCCACTATTAAGAATGGAAGACATCATGATGTCTGATCCTTTCTTGGTTGTTCTTCCCCAGGGGTTTTTGAAGTTCTTGCCCATCATGATGATACCACCTCTTGGACCTCTAAGTGTCTTATGAGTTGTAGAGGTAACGATGTGACAGTGGGGTAGAGGATCATTTAATAGCTTCACCGCTATGAGTCCCGCTGGATGAGCGATATCAGCTAGAAGCAAAGCTCCAACCTTATCAGCTATCTCTCTGAATCTCTTATAATCCCAATCTCTGCTATATGCAGATGCGCCACAAACGATAAGTTTAGGTTGACACTCTAGAGCGAGCTTCTCGACCTTATCCATGTCGATAGTACCTGTATCAGGCTCTACTCCATAGAAATGAGGCTTATATACTTTACCTGAAAAGTTAACTGGAGATCCATGTGATAAGTGACCACCGTGACTTAAATCAAATCCGAGGATATGATCTCCCGGTTGTAAGCATGCTAGAAAAACTGCGGCGTTCGCTTGAGCTCCTGAGTGTGGTTGTACGTTAGCATACTCTGCACCAAACAATAGCTTCAATCTCTCTATGGCAAGTGTCTCTACCTCATCTACCACTTCACATCCACCGTAATATCTTTTTCCTGGATATCCTTCCGCATACTTATTGGTAAGGCAACTACCCATAGCGTCCAGTACTTGTTGGCTTACGAAGTTTTCAGAAGCTATTAACTCAGCACCACATCTCTGGCGCTCTAACTCTTTATTAATGAGGTGAAAAACACTATCCATGTTCTATTATTTGATCAGTCTATAACAAAGCTGCAAATGTATAAACTACAAGCATGAAGTGCGCGAATTATACATCTAAAAAATACATATATAAATGAGAAACTACAGAGCATAAAAAAAGCCCACTCAATTTGAGTGGGCTTTTTCTCTTGTAATAAGAGTCTATATCTATAGAGATTATTTTCTTACACCTAGCGCCTTAAGCGTCTCGATGTTAAGAGCACCTACTGGTAGGTTGTTATCTCTCTGGAACTTCACTAGAGCTGCTTTAGAAGCTGCACCCCAGATACCATCTGCTCCTGCAGAACCGATGTTATATCCTTTCTCGATAAGAGAAGCTTGGATATTTCTGTAAAGGTTAGCATCTACGTCTGTCTCACAAACTACCTCTCTCCACTCAGTAAATCCACCAGGTCTAACTAAGTTAGTCTTAGTGATACTGTTATACTGTGCAGGAGTCTCAGTAACTGAAGTAGAAGCTGCTGCAGCTAACTTCTGGTAGTTTCTGTTACCATACTGAGCAGGTACGTCAGCTGAAGAAACTGCTGCATCTCTTACTAGCTTCTGGTAAGATACGTTTTCGTATCTCGCAGGAACTTCGTTAGTACTTACAGTAGCTGGAGTAGCTAACTTCTGGTAGCTAGTGTTTCCATATACGTTACAATCTCCACCGCCAGCATCACCAGAAGTAACAAGCTCTGTTCTTCTGTTTTGTCTACGACCTGCAGCAGTTTCGTTAGTAGCAACTGGCTGAGCTTCACCCATACCTGCATAACCTAGTCTTGAAGCAGGGATACCGGCATCTACAAGAGCTTGGTATACTGCACGCGCTCTTCTTTCAGAAAGAGACTGGTTAGCAGCTTCGCCACCTTGGCTATCAGTGTGTCCTACTAACTGAGCAGTTACACCTGACTTTTCTTCTAACATTGCTTTTACTCTATTGATCTCAGCACTTGAACCGGCAGTAAGAACTGCAGAACCTGATTCGAAGTTTACGTTAAGTACTGTACCACCACAAGGAACTACATTAGCTGAAGCCTGTCTTGAGGTCTTCTGATATGATCTTGTCGTGTATTGAGCTGGCACCTCTTCTACAGTTGTTGTAGCTGGAGTTACAAGCTTCTGGTTAGAAACAGTCTCATATCTAGCTGGTATCTCTACTGTTACTGTGTGTGCTGGAGTAACAACTTTCTGATATGATCTCGTTGTATAAACTGCAGGCACCTCTTCAGTTCTAGTTGTAGCTGGAGTAACAAGTTTTCTATATGTTCTTGTAGTATATACAGCTGGAACATCAGATTTGTTAGTTGTAGCTGGAGCAGCAAGCTTCTGGTAGCTTCTAGTTCCATACTTAGCAGGAACTTCGATAGTTCTGATACAGTCGTCACCACTAGCTGTGTAGCCAGAAGCACAAGCTTTTCTTACTTGCTTAGTAACTGTTCTAAACTGAGCTGGTATCTCAACTAAGCACCATGTCAAGCAGTCGTTAGGATCTGCAGACAGACAGTTTTTGTCAAGCTTTCTTTTCTCCCATTTTGTTGAAGGAGCAGCAGTCTGGATAGTCTCAGAAACTGTTTCGAATTGAGCTGGAATACGCTCGATACGAGTACCTGCTTCTTGCTCTAAAACTTGATCAGTGATTGTTTCGTATCTCGCTGGAACTGTTGAGATAGTACTGTAAGCTTCCTTAGAAAGGATTTGCTCAGATACTGTTTCATAGACAGCTGGAACAACTGTAAGTACTGTGTAAGCTTCCTTAGAAAGGACTTGTTCAGTTACTGTCTCATAGACAGCTGGTACTGTACGAATAGTTGTGTAAGCTTCTTGAACAAGCATCTGCTGAGACACTGTCTCAAATACTGCAGGAACTACTTTAAGACGAGTGTAAGCTTCCTTAACAAGGATTTGCTCAGACACTGTCTCGAACTGAGCAGCCTGTGTTGTAAGATTTCCAACCTCTCCTGCGGAGTTGCCTGGATTGTCACTTGCGATCGCTCTAGGAGCTTCTTTTACAAGTTTACGTTCCGTGATAGTTTCAAATCTAGCAGGAACTACTGATAGAGTAGTAGAAGCTTCACTAGCAAGCTTCTGCTCTGAAGCAGTTTCAAATTGAGCAGCATTGACGCTCAATGTTGTAGCTGCCTCCTTAGTAAGCACTTGCTCAGATACAGTCTCATACGTCGCTGGAGAGATTGCAACTCTAGAAGATGCTTCTTTAACAAGTACTTGCTCGGTTACAGTTTCGTACTCATCAGGAATAAGACATTTGCTGTAGCACTTGCCAGGCTCAGATGGCATTCCTGCCTCAGGCTGAGCTATCAAGCCTACGACTGCAAAAAGCAGACACAAAGTCAATAAAGAGTTCAGATTTTTCATGTTTTTGAAAGCGTTTATTAATGAATTTGATTTAAGTCTATTTTAAGGGACCGCAAAAGTACGCAAAGCCCTTGAAATAATAGCTATCCAATTTTTGGATATGTGATAAAATGTAGGTCTAGTGGAGTCTGACGCAAATTGAGACGAGATATACTGCTCAACGTCACTACTTCTCCACTTTTCTTTTGCAGGATTGATATCTCATCGAGGTGATCATATAGCATCACCGACTCATGACCTAAATTAATCATTTTCTGTAATAATCCAATGTCAAGGTCCAAGCCTTGTGATACTTCAGAGGTAATACGAGTGATTTCCTCATTTTCCCATGAAGTTGATTGAGTTTCTATAGTGTGTAATCTTCTATTGATGATGTTTTGAGAAAGCAGCGATATCACCTTATCACTGTGATTTCTGCTTCTTTTGATTGCTTGGATGACATCGGTATCGTCTAGATCTAAAAATAGATCTACGCCTATCGTTCCAAGGTCTTCTTTATCTACCGTAAGCGTTTTGTCAAGAGTGCTAAGAACTTCGATGTTTCCTGATTGTAACTCTTGTTTATATAGACGTAGCCAGATTTTAAGCATATGATCCGCTGATAGCGAAGCATGATGGAGATAAACTTGTTGATACATGAAGTATCTGGATAACAGAAACTTCTCAACACTGTGGATGCCCTTTTCCTCTATAACTAGTTGGTTATCTCTTACGTCCATCATCTTGATGATGCGATCATAACCGATGATCCCTTCTGCGACTCCTGTATAAAAACTATCACGACAGAGATAGTCCATCCGATCTACATCTACTTGTCCAGATATCATCTGTGATAGGAAGGCCTTGTGGTAGCTCTGATCAAAGATGTCCTTTGCTAGAGAAAGTCTTCCGCCCAACTCACTGTTAAGTCTCCCGATGATGTGAGTGCTGATATCTTCATGATGCAAGGGTATGATCCCTCCTTCTAGAGCATGAGAATAAGGTCCATGACCTATATCATGAAGAAGTATAGCGACTAGGGTAGCTTCATATTCTTCATCGGTAATCTCGACACCCTTTCGTCTAAGTTGGGTAAGAAGTCTATCGCAGAGGTGTGTTGCCCCGAGGGCGTGGTGAAATCGCGTATGTGTAGCTCCGGGATAAACCACACTAGACATACCGAGTTGCTCGATCCGTCTTAATCGCTGAAAGTAGGGATGATCGATAAGCGTATACACGAGATCTGAAGGAAAGCTGATTAGCCCATAGATCGGATCATTAAAAATCTTGCGTACCGCCATCACAGTCATACTGCATAAAGCATACCTAAATGATGCTGACAAGAATATTTACGTAAGTGAAAACGTTTTCATAGCTCTAAGCGAAAAAGATCTTTCAACTAACTTAAACTTCCTATCTAGCGCAGCATCTTTACACTTTCGTAAATAAGACTCTTATACAGGGTCATCAATTACCAAAAAGCGCTATATGTCTAGTATAAAAATTCTTTGGGCTGATGATGAGATAGACATGCTCAAGCCTCAGTTGTTTTTTCTTGAAAAGAAGGGCTACGAAGTTGTCACCGTCAGCAATGGTCATGACGCACTAGATGTGTTTAATGAGCAGAATGACATAGACGTCGTATTTCTGGATGAAAGTATGCCCGGTATCAGCGGCCTTGAGACGCTCTCTCGATTAAAAGCTGTGAATTCTAATGTGCCGATTGTCATGATTACCAAGAATGAGGCGGAAAACCTCATGGAAGAGGCTATCGGCTCTCAGATCGATGATTACCTCATCAAACCTGTAAATCCGAATCAGATACTTCTTACACTCAAGAAACTCACTGATAACCAGCGATTGATCAGCGAAAAGACCATGACGGATTACCAAATGGAGTTTCGTAATATCCTCATGGAGATCAACAGCGGGCTAGATGAGAAAGGATGGGTTGATATATATAAGAAGATTATAGGTTGGGAGCTCAAGCTAGATGCTTCGCAGACTTCAGAGATGCAAGACATCCTGCAAATGCAGAAGAACGAGGCCAACTCCGAATTTTGCAAGTTTATATCCAAGAAATACCACGGCTGGTTTGATGGAGATGAGAATGCTCCTGTCATGAGTCATAATCTTCTTCAGAAATACCTCCTACCACATATCAATCAAGGGAAACCATGTTTTCTTTTTTTACTAGACAATCTCAGATTTGATCAGTGGAAGATCATCGAGCCTGAGATCAATAAGCTGTTCAGGGTAGAGGAGGAGAAATCATTTTATAGTATACTACCTACTAGTACGCAGTATAGCCGCAATGCCATATTTGCTGGCATGACACCAGCAGAAATAGCTAAGGTGTATCCGAGCTTATGGTTATTTGACCATGAAGAAGGAGGTAAAAATAATCATGAAGGAGAGCTGCTAAAGTCACAACTCGATAGGTTGATGAGAGCACAAGTATCAATGCACTATCAGAAGGTAACTACCGTGCAAAAGGCCAAGAGCATGAATGATACGATCCTCAATAATCTGAACAACGACCTATCGGTTATCGTGTATAACTTCATAGATATGCTTTCTCATGCGAGGACTGAAATGGAAGTTTTGAAAGAGCTTGCTGGTGACGAAAAAGCATACCGCTCACTAACCTTGTCTTGGTTTGAGAACAGCCCACTGAAGTCTGCACTCGAAAAATTAGCAGAGAAAAAGGTAGATGTATTCATTACAACTGATCACGGGACGATCCGTGTACATAAGCCTTCAAAAATCATAGGTGATAGACAAACTACAACTAACCTTAGATACAAGAGCGGGAAGAACCTCAATTATGATAAGAAAGATGTATTTGAGGTGAAGGACCCGAGTAAAGTAGGGCTTCCAAGCGCTAACCTAAGTACTACTTATGTATTTGCCAAGGAAGAAAAGTTCTTCTTGTACCCTAATAACTATAACAAATACAACAACCTCTACATGGATACTTTTCAGCATGGAGGTGCATCACTCGAAGAAGTGATCTG
>CAZXIE010000015.1:0-35161 GCA_964640065.1 uncultured Saprospiraceae bacterium | reverse complement strand
GGGAGAGTTTCTTTTTTCTTACCGATGAGCTTTTTAATCATGGATAGCGAGTGACGCTTTCAGGCTGTTGCAAATGTGAGATAAAATTGCCTCTCCTCCTAGAAAGTTGAGATAAGTTAGACCCAACATAAACTATATTATCTTCGGGCCTTCTCAGATATAGCCCTTGGCTTAATACATATACGTGACCATACTCTTCATAACATTCATAGCTAGTCTTGCGGCTCTTATCGTTGGCTCTAACAAATTCATAGATAGTGCAGAGAAAATAGGGCTTTATATCGGTATAAGCCCATTTGTTATTGGAGTGACGCTAGTTTCATTTGGAACTTCATTACCAGAGCTATCCACTTCGATACTATCAGTAATCAGTGGATCATCGGAGATAGTAGTAGGTAATGTGATCGGCTCAAATATCACTAACATACTGCTAGTACTAGGGCTTTCTGCCGTGGCAGTTGGTCGACTGAAGATAGAAAGGAACATCATGAGTGATGATGTACCGCTACTATTTGGATCAGCCATGCTGCTTTGGTTTGCATTGAGAGATCTTCACTTTTCGTTTTTCGAAGCCATTCTATTTCTCTTTGGACTCGCGGGCTTTTTAATGTACAGTATACAAGATCGTGGCCAAGAGGATTCACCCAAAGAGAAACCTGGCGTGATGACTTATGTAATATTACTATTGGGTGGTGTAGCTATCTTTTTAGGTGCGAAGTATACGGTCTCATCTATGGAAGAAATCGCCGCACTACTGGACATAAGCCCATCATTGATATCAATTAGCTTACTAGCTTTGGGGACATCTCTACCTGAAGTTGTAGTTAGCGTTTCTGCAGCTAGAAAAGGTAAACATGCTATAGCGATAGGTAATGTGCTGGGCTCTAATGTGTTCAATACCTATGCTGTCATGGCGATACCGTCATTCTTTGGTACTCTTACTATACCCGAGAATATAATGACCTTCGCTTTGCCCTTCATGGTGGTTACAACCATCTTATTCAGCTTAGTATGTTACTCTAAGAGCGTAAGCTTCTGGAAGGCTGGCATGCTAATCAGCTTTTATATCTTCTTCATAGCAGAATTAATCAGACTGGGCTTCGTTAGTTAAATCATGTTGAGTTTTCGGATACGCCAGCTCCTAGTATTTTGCAGTTTATGTCTCTTATCTCAAGTGACACTGGCTCAGTCAGGGTTACTCTCTCATTATAGCTTTGATGACTGTACTTTTCGCGATGTGAATGCGGGATTTGATGGCAGTGCCTTTGGGGCTAATACGTGTGATTGTGGTGTAAGTACGAATGCATTTTCCTTTGATGGGATGCTCCAGACGGCTGTATTAGATACAGCTATCTCCGAAGAATTATCCTCAGATGATTGGTCTATAAGCATGTATATAAGAGTGCTGAATCAAGGGACAGATATTGTTGATATACTTTATCTCGGAAGCGAGTGCCGACAAGACTCAGTATTCTCTTTTAAGTTTCTACCTAATACACGAAGATTTAGATGTGTGATTAGTCAGTCTATCAACAGCGAATTTCGATTAGATGCCACATTAGATGATAACAGCTGCTGGCAATATGTTGTCATCACTAAGGAAGACCGTACAGCGCGTATGTATATCAATGGGCTTCTTCAAGATGAACAGCAAACTGGAGCTAACTTAATTCTTACCGTTCCTGGGCTTTTAACCATAGCCAACAGCCCTTGTCAAGTAAGTGGAGTTAATCCTGATGTGAAATTTGAAGGGCTTTTAGACGAGTTGAAGATATTTGATAGGGCACTCACAGAGCGTGAAATACAAGATGCCGACTTAAGAATAGATAAGATCATTACAAGAGATACAACCATATTTGCGGGAAGTTCTATACGCCTTCAGACAGGTGGTACATGTAGTAATAACTTTGGTTGGAGTCCATCTGATTTTTTAGATGACGATCTCGCACTAAACCCTATCGCTACTCCAGAAAATGATGTTACTTATACTTTTACTGTCCAAGAAGCGGACTGTCAGTCTATAGATCAGGTTAATATCCGTATCGCCGACCCTACTAATCTTACCTGCGAAGGCCTAGTACTACCGACGGCTTTTACACCCAATGATGACCGGATAAACGATCGATTTGGTATCAGCAATTCATTTCTCATAGGAGAGTTGAGATCCTTCGAAATCTTTAATAGATTAGGAGGGAGAGTGTTCTTGACAAATGACTTGAATCTTACATGGGACGGCATGCATCAAGGGCAACAAGCGCCAGCTAGTTCTTACGTCTATCGAGTCTCTTATGTCTGTGAGAATCAGCTCTTTTCTAAAAGTGGGATAGTTAACCTCATACGTTAGATATCAATAATTATATTATCTCCATTAACTTTGGAGGTATGATTCAAATCTTACAGAGTATTGTTTTTGTTTGCTGTTTTGGGCTATTATACAGCTGTGGAGATCAAAAGGCCACATCTGAAGAGGTAGTTGCTGAAGCACCAGATTCAGATTTTGATCTATCAGAAGCCCAACCACCTGCATCGAATGTTTACGCTTCAAAGCCCAAAAAAACTACCGAGTCACTGTCCAATAAGGATAAGATAAGCGAGACTGTTTCTAACAAAGAGAGCAAGGAAAAGTCCGTTAATAAGCCCAAGAAAGAGTCAACAGAAAAGCCTCAATCGAAGCCTAAGGGGAAGAAAAAGAAACGACCTAAGATAAGCTATGATTCTCTCGTTTATCACCTCCCTGACGTTATAGAAGGAGAGATTTTACATCACGATATTCACTTCACTAATACTGGAGATGCTCCTCTTTCTATTTCTTATGTAAAACCGTCTTGCGGATGTACGCAGCCAAGTTTTCCGTTTTTGGATATTGCTCCTGGAGAAGGAGGTATTATCGGAGTGGATTACCACTCTGTAGGTAAGTCGGGACCTCAGATGGCCGAACTCACGGTCACTACTAACACAGAACCAAAAACATCGATAGTCACACTCGAGGTAAATGTCTTACCTAAAGAAGAAAAGTAATAGGCTTTTTACCTAAGGATAGTTACTTCGCCTCTTCTTACTTGTGGATTTGGATCAGCTAGAAATCTGACTTGAATAGCCCAGACATATACTCCTGGTTGTACTTCAGGGCCAAGACCTGTGCGGCTTCTTGTACCATCCCACGATCCAGTTCCTTCTCGAGGGTCAAGAGGTAGTGGTAAGTTGAGCTCTTCATAGACCATGTTTCCCCACCTGTCAAATATCCTAAGATAGTCGATGGCTTCAACGGCAGTGCCAGGAAAAACCCCAAAGGTGCGATTACGCTCATTATTGACTATACCGTCACCGGGTTTGAAAACATTAGGTACATATATGTTATCATTTCTAACCACGTCGATATCGATACTTGCTTGTGCTGTACATCCATCTATATTGATCACAGTGGCTGTAAAAGTTACGTCTCGATTAGGCTGTATACCTATCTCACTGCAGTCACTATTGAGGCAGGAGATTAATTCTCCGCCTTCGTTGCTAGTAGTCCAAAGGACTGTATCAATATCAACCGGTGATACGATATCGGCCATGATCTCACCGGTAAAACCTATATCTATAAGGGTGTCTCCACTTAGAGTTATGGACACTTCTTCTGGGATAACGATACCGAAGTCTGTAGTAGCCGACTGGCATCCATTCACATCAAACACGATAGCTTGATAAGCAGTTCGGCTTGCTGGTAAGCTAACTGTGTCTTGGATATCTACAGGTTGAAGAGCATCGATGCCAAACCGATATGGTCCATTCCCACCGCTAACTGTCGTCTGATCGATATACACCAGTCCCTCATCGCCAAAGCAAAACGGTTGCACGACAGGACCTATCGTACCAGTAACCTCTTCTACATCATTCACTACGATTGTATCTGGTGGAGCGTCACAAGCCATAGCGTCGGAGGTGTTAAGTATATACTCTCCAGCACTTAATCCGAGCGCAACACTGTCTTGACTTACAACATTGCCAGCAAGATCTGTCCATTCATAATTAAAAGGAGGAGTTCCTCCTGAGGTGATGGAAACTAGATCTGATAGGTCACCTGCACAGAGACCGATGTCACTCTGATTAGGGTCAATGATACTGGTAAATTCCTCTGGGCCTTGCACTACAACTGTATCGATAGAAGTACAAGGACCTTGAGTGATAGTCACCTCGAAGCTTCCAGCAGGAGCTGAGACCGTCGCTCCGGTCGTATTGATCGGATCTCCCCACATAAAATCAGTAATGGGCCCGGATCCAGTGGCCACTAGAGTGACAAATACTTCATCTCCAAAACAATCGACCGTGGGTATAGTCGAAGCAACTAGGTCTATCTCTAAACCTGTTCCTCCAGGTACGGTAAACTCTACAGTATCTAGCCGACATCCATCAAGTGTCTCAATAATAACGAACTGATCACCTTCAGGTAGATCATCAATCGACACGGAGAAATCTCCTTGCACGGCATCTCCCGAAGGAGGGGTGAAAATGAATGGTCCTGGATAGGTAGCAGATGTTATAACACTCAGCTGTATCCGTCCATCAGTCTGTCCTTCACATGAAGGTGCGAATGGTCCTGCCTCAATCATTATATCTGGTGGAGCAGGATTACCTATGGTAATGCTATCTATGGCTTCGCAACCATCAAAATCTACGACAGTCACGCGATACGTGCCAGCGTCAGCACCAGTTATAGTCTCAGTAAGTGAATTATCAGGGTTGGGGTCCCAGAAGTAGTCGTATGGTGGGAAACCACCTTGAGGGACTGCCGTAATCGATGCTGTTTCTCCAGGGCAAGAGATAGAGTCAGCTGTAAAAGTGACGTCTATAGCCTGAGGCTCTTGAAAAACGAAACTAAAACTCAGAGAACAAAGAGCTGCGTCACTCACTGTCACTGCATATGATCCAGGACTAAGATCAACTCGAGTCGAAGTAGTCTCTCCATCATCCCATGCATACATAACAGGATCCGTCTGACCACTTGCCGTAAGTATGATAGAGCCGTCATCAATACCTGCGCATATAGGAGGTAGAGTAAGTGTATCGACTATCAAAGCACACCCACTTACGAAGAAGCTATCCAAGAAACCGCATCCCTCTTGATCTGTGATCTCTATATCGTAATCTCCTTCTACTAGACATTCTTGGATAGTAAGATCACCAGTAGGTCCACCAGATTGAACTATCTGCCGAGTGCCATTATCTTTTAAAAATATCTCGTACGAGATATTATTCCCTGCGCTGTTATCCGCTCTTGTTACTTCTATGTCTACACCACTTTCCCCCATTGGACAGGTAAGCCCTGTGTTAGGCGTAACTGCGATATCATAAGTTTGCTCGATGGTTACCTCAAACTCGAAGAAATTAGGATTACAAAGTGAGCTTTGAATCTCATCATCTTCTGCCCAGACTTGGAAGGTACCTCCTGGAACATTCATGAACTCTCCTGTGGGCACTGTAGTTTCGATCATATCATTGTATGGGTTGCCCAGCAGATCTACTCCTTGAATGAAAAATCTATATCCATCACCTGTGACATTGACACCTCCAAATCCTTCAACACTTACTACAGCAGTATTAACTCCTGCACATCTTGATTGATTAGGAGTAGCTATCGCCTCCACAGGCTCTACAGTAAGATCAAATGATTCTGTTGTAGAGCAACCTAGACCATCAGTAATAGTCACCTCAAACATGCCCGATCCAAATCTATCGGGTACAAAGTCTCGTCCGTTATCTGAACCACCCCAATCATAAAAATAGGTTCCATCAGGAAAAGGTGTTCCACCGGTCACATCAACTGTGATAATACCTCGTGGTCCTCCTATGGCTACTTCATCGCAAAGGGGTCTTTGAACGATGTTAGAATTGATCACTAATCCTGAGGATGTAGGAACATCGATCTGCAACGGAGCCCCTAGCGCCTCACCAGTACTTTGGTCAGTGACTTGTATTGTGTGTTGACCAGGCGAAAGCCCAGACACTGTTACTATATCATCTGGGGTATCAACTATACTTGCACCATTGTCGACATCTAGTGTGTATGGACCAGTACCGCAGAATATCTGTACCTCTACGCTTCCATCGGTAAGTCCTGCTTCACTACCGCACTGTACATTAGATGCTGCTTCTAGTCCTGTTGCGCAGGCACTACGAACGATAGGTGGTAAGGTTGATTGATCGGTGGTTACTATCGCAAATTCAGTTATGTCTGGAGGACAAGCAGCTCCAGTACTGTCTGCTTTCACTGCCTCGGGGGCACCACTCACCAAGTTTCTACCGCCTACATCGACTCTTATAGTTTCACCTACTTCTCCAGTTACCTCAAAGCATATTTCCATGATAGGAGATCCATCATCTCTACTGACTATCGGTATGCTTAATGGAAAGAAAAAGACCACTACATTATCGGGAAGCGCTGTGGTATTGACCGAAGATTCGTCAAATTCGGGTATCTGAGCGATAGCAGTATTGGTGGATGCTAGGGTAAGTGTCTCTGTGCTATACACTACATTAAATCCGAATACTGTGATGCCACAAAAGTTGTTAACTCTTACTGTGTAACAAATCTCATCACCCTGAAGAGGGGCAATATCAGTATTCGTAACATCGGAAGTTAAAAAGAATTCGACTAGATCTTCCGAACAAAAATCACAGTCCATCTGTGCCTGAATCTCTGTAAGGGAAAATGATAATAGAGCAATTATAACTAGAGCAAAAGCCCTAATAGCTCGCAGATTGAGAGTATTCACTAAGTTAGTTAGGTTTAACACCCATAAGTAACGCCAAGCAAAATCTGATATTGCTGATTTTAACATAAAATGATCTCCGCTTTGGATTCTCAAAACTGTCATATTTACGTAAGTGAAAAGATTGATTTTCTGAGCTTTATATATGGACAATTATGTCATGTATAACTGAGTGTAAAGGAAAGACGTTTCTTCCTTAATTCAGTTAGGATTTCCCCTTAGAAAGTTCATTTGTCAGAGCCCTTACAGAGCTCATCCGATGCTGTAGATCTAGGATGAAGTTCATATCGACATCTACTAAACTCGAGATTACTTCATGGGCATGATTAAGATATTTGGCTTGACCGATACCGACAGTTATAAATCCTCCTGCGAGAGCCGCATCTATCCCTTTAGCACTGTCTTCCCAGACCATCGTCACTGGGGGAAGACACCTTAGTAGAGTAGCTCCTTTCAAGAACACCTCGGGATCGGGCTTTGCTCTTTTTACATCATTGCCATCTACAATAAAATCGAACTGATCTGTCAGTCCTATTTTATCCAGAATAGGTCTTGCGTTCTTGCTCGCTGAGCCTAAAGCAATTTTGATATCATGTTTTTTTAAGAGATTTAATAGCTCTACGACTCCGGGTAAGATGGCAGATCCATCCATGTCTTTAACCGACTCGAGATAGATATCGTTTTTTCTCGTGAGAAGTTCTTGTTGTTGATCAAGACTATACTTCTGATCGCCAAGACTCAATAGAACATCTAGTGAGGCCTTTCGACTTAACCCCTTCATAGCTTCATTGTCCACTTTCGTAAATGGTATCTCAAGAGAGTGGGCGAGTGCTAACCACGCTTCAAAGTGATACTTGGCTGTATCAACTATCACTCCGTCTAAATCAAATATGCAAGCTTGTATCATACCCTCAAATGGGCGGCAAAAGTAGATGCTTTCGGGATAAAGATCTTCTCTATGACCATAAAGATCTGCGATCCGCGTAATTCTCTTTGAGATATGCGCGGATTTGATTAGACCAGTCCTTTCTATCCATATTGGACAATCTAGTCATCGCTCTTCTGATAAAGTCTTGGGCATGAATACCGAAGTGTTGGTCTACGTAAGTCGTGATCACTTGTTTATAAAGCTCTAAACACGACTCCGAATGTGAGATAGATAATTCATGATCAAATTCGATCAGCAAATCCCATGAAAGATGCTCTTGAAGTAGAGTAAGGGCATCATCACTTCTCTCGGAGATCATGAGCACTCTGATCATAGACCTTACGTCATTTTTGGATTCGAAGAGAGACAATATATGAGAAAGGTCTTTTTCCCAATTTTCAGAGTTTTCTCTTATATATCTGATGTAGTAATCCTCCTTGTATCTCAAGAGATAGTCACTTGTTCTCTTGATGATAGCATCTTTCTGATCGGGTAAGTCTAGATTTTCGTGGATGGCCTTAGCAAGTGGGTGACTGAGGTCAGTATATCTTAAGAAGTCAAACATGACTGCGTGACTCTGAGGGTGACTTTTCTGTGCCGAGAGGTGTTGGATGATCCGATAAGTCTCTTGAGAATCCAGGGATGTAATGATGTCTTTTCTTCTTTCTAAGTCGCTGATAAGAAGAAGCTGTAGTGATTTGATAAAATAATATGAGCTGAAGTCTTGACGATATTTAGACAAATAATTTTGCGTGATCGTCATGAGAGCATCAGGGTCAGAGTGATGTTGATATTGTATCATCCATAGTTCCTGCTCTTCCTTCAGCTCTGCTGATATATAAGAAGTGCTGAGTAGTTGATCTACATGAGAGGTGATTTTTTGACGGTATTCTGGAGCTTCGATCAAACTATAAAGGCCGTTAAAATCTGTGAGTAAGTTTTTATGCATTTTAAAGAACCTGGGAGGTTCATTTTTCAAGTGATGCTTTACATAGAAAGATTTTCTAAGTAGTAAAAAGATCAGTTCATAGGCTTCAGTTAGATTGTCTTGCGCCACGAGATTCTTGAAGTGCTTGATTAACTCATCGGTATTGTCTACATACGCTTTGAGTTTACTCGCAGATATCTTTTCATTTGCTTTTGTCAAGATCGGAAAGGTAGATTCGACAAAGCTCTCAAGCTGGTTGCTTGAGATTTTCTTTATGAAACTGGCCTGTAGAAGAAGCTTGAAGTTCTTGTCTTGTCTTGCTTTCCTTAATATGAATCCATCAAGTTCTTCTTTCGATAGATTTTGCAGTAGAGCTTTTAAGTCAAATGACTTATTAGACCTCCTTCTAGAAGTCGTGTTAGAAGCCTTGGATTTTTTCTCTTGTAGTTCCTTACGGAGCATTAAAGCTGCTGCTCCTACATGAGGACAGATACTCTCTGATTGGTCTTGAGGGCAACTACAGAGGCTGCTTTTTATCTTTTCGGACTTGACTTTAAAGCGGAGCGTATGTCGCATGCCATTGTCTACGACTAGGGATTCCCAGTTGCCTTTACCTAGATCAGCTAACCTAAGTACTCCGCTTTTATCGATGATTTCTTCGACTATGAGATAGGCCTCTTCTTCTAGTTTTGACTCTAGTAGTTTCAGATCTATATCTTGTCCTAGGGTAATCATGTAATAAAAAGAGATTAGCTCTTATTTTTTATGTAAAAACTCCTTTAACACAACAAGTTACAGAACTATAACTTTACTTATCACACTGACAATGAAAAGAATATATATAGTTAGACATGCTAAGTCGAGTTGGGCGGATTTGACTATGAGCGACAAGGACAGACCCTTAAATGCTAGGGGTAATCGAGATGCGCCAGTTATGGCGCAAGAGATCAAGGCCATAAATCCTCAGATTGATGGGCTATTCTCTTCGACCTCACAGAGGACTAGAGAGACATCTGATCACTTCAAAAAGCATTTGGAGTTCGGAAATGTAACTTATCAAGATAAGATCTACCATGCTCCATATCAGGATTTGATAGAAGTGATCCATGACATTCCAGAGGATATGAATATAGCTATGTTGATAGGTCATAACCCGGGAAGTACTGATTTGCACAATCACTTTGCTACCGACTATCTAGACAATCTTCCCACTTGTGGGATATTTATCTTGGAGATCGATGGAAAGTGGATCGACGCTGATCAGCAGAATACAGTCGTCAAGCAACTCTTATATCCAAAAATGTATCGATGATTGACAACCGATATCTAGTTTTAGTTTTTCTGTTGCTTATAGGTTCATCGTGTGGATCAAAAAACACAACTCAGTTAACCGAGAACGAGATGTCTCAAGTGGTCTTAGACATCACGGCGGCTGATGAAATAATGAGGCTACATCCTCCCGACCAGAGAGATAGTGTTCGCGAATTGTTAATACAGAGTTTGCTTAAAATTCATAATCTAGATAGAGCCGCCCTAGATACCAACCTGTACCTTTACACGAGTGACTTTGAGCGCTTTGCAAGAACGATCGACCTGACTACTGAGGAAGCGTTGGATCGACTAGATAAAGCTCAGAAGAAATAGCCATAGCATAATTCATGAAGGAAGAACAAAAGATCTTAATAGTAGATGACGAAGCAGATATCCTAGAGTTTGTCAGTTATAATTTGAATAAGGAAGGATACAATGTCAAGACAGCGAAGAGTGGAAAAAAGGCTCTTAAGATCTTAAGTGACTGGGTGCCTGAGTTGATTATGCTAGATATCATGATGCCTGATATGGACGGGATCGAGCTCTGCCAGAACATCAGAGAGATCCCTGAGTTGAATCAGTCTCTTATTGTTTTTCTAACGGCAAGAGGAGAGTCCTACACGCAGATCACAGCTTTGGACTCGGGAGCAGACGACTATATCACAAAACCGATTAAACCTAACCTTCTTAGAAGTAAGATTAAGTCTTTACTAAGGAGGCATGTTGCTACACAATCCGCACAACAAGAGGATGGGGTCCTATTGATTTTTGGTGATCTAACGATAGATACTGATCAATTTAAGATCTCCATTCATGATAAGGAGATCAATCTTGCCAAGAAGGAATTTGAGTTACTTACGCTACTAGTTTCTAAGCCAGGAAAAGTATATAAGCGAGAAGAAATCTTGCGTAAGGTCTGGGGAAAGGAAGTGATAGTAGGAGATAGAACCATCGATGTTCATATCAGAAAGCTCAGAGAGAAAATAGGAAAATCGTACATTAAGACACTCAAGGGCGTCGGCTATAAATTCAAGTACTAGACTTGTTCAACCTATAGGAAGTGCTAAAAAATGTAACAGTAGGCCAGACTACGACTCTCCTTACTTTGATACTAGGAGCCATACAGGCTATCGCCTTGGTGATGCTCTTTAATAATGGCGGTGGTGTCGGCTTTTCACCTCTTTTATTTGCAGGTATACTCATCGGCTCAGTTCTGATCACGTATGGTGTTGTCAAATACTTCATAGAGTACGTCGTATTCAAAAAGATCAAGTTGATCTATAAACTGATCGATGCAGAGAAGAAAAGGAAGCCGCTTAATGATCACTTTGATCATGGGCGCAAACCTATGAATGTAGTCAACGATGAGGTGATCGAGTGGGCCGAAAGAAGAGAAAGGGATATCGAGACACTCACGCAGTTAGAAGATTACAGAAAGATGTTTCTCGGCAATATCTCACACGAGTTGAAGACGCCGATCTTCTCTTTGCAAGGATATATACTTACACTCCTGGAAGGTGGAGTCTACGATGAAGCCATCAACTTGAAGTATCTCAAGAAGGCCGCTAAAAATGTTGAGCGTATGCAGCGTATTGTTGAGGATCTCGAACAAATCAATGAACTGCAGAGTGGGCAAGCAGAGATGGAGGAAGAGGTCTTTCAGATTCATGAGCTTGTTTTAGAAGTTTTTGATGATCTCACTTTTATGGCTGAAGGAGATAAGATCAATCTAGAGATAGAGAAGGACGTAAGAACGAATTATAAGGTAGAAGCGGACAGAGAACACATCCGTAGAGTCTTAGTAAATCTGATCACTAATGGTATCAAGTATGGCAAGAAAAAAGGTATCGTAAAGGTAGGTTACTATGACCTTGCTGATAAAGTCTTAGTAGAAGTAGAAGACGATGGTCGAGGAGTAGAGGATAGGCACTTGCGACACTTATTTGATAGATTCTATCGAGTCGACGAGCATCGTAATCGAAAGCATGGAGGATCTGGACTAGGACTTTCGATAGTGAAGCACATCATAGAAGCCCACGATCAAACTATATCGGTGAAAAGTAATGTAGGAGAAGGAACGACCTTCACTTTTACATTGAACAAAGTGAAGTAGGAAGCGAACTTACTTACTCTTACCTAGAGTTGCATAGACTATATCAGGATTCTTGTATTCTACATCATCCAGCTCGGCGAGTAGTACGTCTCGAGCCTCAAAATAAGTAGGTAGTTCTTCCTTGTCCATTGGGTTAAGTGGAGGGAAGTTCTCACGCCGATGATTTATCTGGCGTCCATTTTTCCAAAATCTAAAGCAGACGTGAGGACCAGTAGCTAGTCCTGTTTGTCCGACATAACCTATGGTTTGACCCTGCTTTACAGCAGTACCTCTCTTGACAGATTTTGCAAATCTGCTCATGTGTAGATACTGCGTCTGATACGTCTTGTTATGCCTGATCTTTATATAGTTACCATTACCCTTAGTATATGAGCGATGTGTGACAACACCATCTGCGACTGCATAGATCGGCGTGCCAGTAGGGGCTGCATAATCTGTACCCAGATGTGCTTTTCTTCTCTTAAGAACTGGGTGATATCGATTAGGATTAAACCCGCTTGATATGCGACTAAACCTGAGCGGAGCATTTAAGAATGTCTTTTTATTAGGTACGCCATCATGATCGTAGTATCCTTCGTATTTGTCATTAGCATAGTAGAAGCCAAAGTTCTCTTCCTCGCCAGATTTATAGGCTGCAGAGTAGATCTTCCCGCTGCTTTTTGCTTCGCCTTCGACGTAGAGACGCTCGTATATTAGTTTGAACTGATCTCCGGGTTGTGCGCTATGAAAGTTCACTTGAGCTACGGCATCTTCCATCTTATCGATGAGTGACACATCAAATCCCTGCTCGATCATAGCATTCCAAAGAGAGGATATGACCACGCCAGAAGCTTCCTCGATACATCGCTCATGTGGTATCTCCTTCTTGTCGACGGCTACTGACTCCTCGAAGTTGAAGTCTACATATGAGATCTCGCCCGGCTGATATACGAAAGCTATGGGATCAGTGCAGCTATCCTTTTTGACAAAGGTTAAGTTCTTCCCAGCTCGGATTTTCCTAAGACTATAGACATCTTCAGCCTTCCTTTCTAATTCTAATATTTTATCGAAGTCGACACCATAGCTCATCAAGATATCACCCATGAATTCATTTCGCTTGACGGGTCTCTCTTCGAAGAAATACTCCGATACGTCGTAGCCATATTTGAGCACTACTTCGGGTATCTCATTTTGCGAAATCAAGCCTTGAACATTACTTGGAGCAGGGTTACAACCGATGATCAACCAGAGGCAGATGAGACTCATCGATATAGGTAAGAACTTCTTTGACACTGTGCGCTTCGTTTTCATCAGATTATGAGAGGATATAATCTATTCCTTTTTCACTTCCGTAAATATAATAAACCTTTTCTTTGTCCCTCTTTTTCAATGGATTACGTGAAATAATGCTTTCCTCTCATCATACTATTAAGGGTTCACGAGGCCTTAAGTTAGTGGATACGCCACTGGTCATGGGTATCGTCAATATTACTCCCGATTCTTTTTACCCCGATAGTAGAACTCAGACTATAGACCAAACTTTGGAGAAGGTCAGTAAGATGATAGAGCAAGGTGTCGATATAGTTGATATCGGTGGTATGTCGTCAAGGCCAGGTGCTGAGGAACTCAGTGTAGATGAAGAAATAGCAAGGTTGATAGGCCCACTTGAGGCTATAAGAAAAGAGCACCCCTCACTATGGATCTCAGTTGACACCTATAGGACTGATGTCCTTGAAGCCTGCTTAGATCATAATATCGACATCATCAATGATATTAGTGGAGGCCGACTAGACGAATCTTTCCTCGGCAAGGTGGCTGAAAGTGGTATCACTTATGTCTTGATGCATATGCAAGGAGCACCAAGAGTCATGCAGTATAATCCCACTTACGAAGATGTCGTTCTAGATATCATGAAGTATACTGATGAGCGTCTTCACTTTTGCAAATCAATTGGTATAGACGACGTCATCATCGATCCCGGATTTGGTTTTGGTAAGACGCTATCTGATAACTACAGACTCTTGAAAGGACTACCTTCATTTCAGGTTTTTGAAAAACCTGTGTTAGTTGGATTGTCAAGAAAATCCATGATCTACAAACCACTGGAGATTGACTCATCTGAAGCTTTGAATGGTACTACGGCACTCCATATGTCAGCATTAGAAAGAGGAGTAAGTATCCTGAGGGTGCATGATGTGAAAGAGGCCAAAGAGTGCATTACTCTATGGCAAAACCTCAAAAACGTTTAAAGTCGAGTTAAACCTTTGATTATCAGTAGTCATACATCACATTATTTTAGTTTTACTTAGAGCGAAGACTTTCTAGTGGAAGTAGAAAAAAAGACACAAAAGAATAAGTGGCCGAAGCGAATCTTTCGCTTGGTTGTTTTTCTATTGCTATTCTTCCTAATTCTTGCTGTACTACTGCACCTTCCTTCCGTCCAAAGCCTACTCGTTGACAAGGGCCTTGAAAGATTTACTGAGAATGTAGACGGTGATATATACGTAGGTAAAACTGAAGTTAATATCTATCGTGGTATAGAGATAGATGATGTCTTGGCAGTTGGTGTCGAAGGAGATACGATTCTTAGCATAGATCAGATATCAGTTAATCCGACTAGCACTGTTTTGGCCTTGATAGGTAGCGTTCTATCGGGAGACGATATTGGATTTAATAAGTTGTCTGCTTCGGGAGTCACACTTAACCTGACTAGATCTAAGGGCGAGACTAAGACCAACTTAGAGTCCTTCTTAAATAAAAAGAAGAAAGAAGGATCAAGTACTCAAGCGTCAAGTATGCCTACTATTAGTTCACTAAGACTGAATAAGTTCAAGCTCCGTTATCTCGATGAGAATACAGGAGAAGAACTACATGGAAACTTTGATGCTCTAGAGGTAGATGTCAATGAGATAAGCTTTGCAGAATCAGCAAACATTGATATAGACCGACTTCTCTTATTGTCACCGGATATTACCTATAGAGCTGGAAGTAAGAAAACCGATCAGTCCGAAGATCTATCTACAGAAGAATCTTCGGATAGTTCTTCATCGATACCGAGTATGAGTATAGGTTCCCTCGAACTAATCAATGGAAACGTCAAAATAATCGGAGAAGGGTCTTTAGATCTTGATGATTTGGATCTCATACTTTCTGAAGTGGAGGTCGCTGATGCTGATGACTGGTCAGGGCATTTATCTGAGTTGTCAGGTACTTATGATGGTCGAGAACTGTCCTACGCCTCTATAGAAAAGATAACACGAAAAGCAGGAACTCTCACTGTAGACCGGTTTCAAGCTAATATCAATAATAGTCGACTCAAGTTCGACACTAAGGTCCGCGGATTACAAGGTCTGATGGATCTAGACCATGCTGTTGTTGATCTTGACTTAAAGCCGACCATCTTTTATCTCGAAGACTTGTTCCCATTTTCTGAGAAGCTAAAAGAAGAGTGGGGCTCTGAGCCCATAGCTTCTAAGCGAATCCAAATGAGCGGAGGATTAACACTTTCGGAAAGCAACTATGTAGGCCGAGAATTAAGATTGTGGATTAATGGACTTCATCATTTTAGTGGTGATGTCAGTTATAGCCCTGGAGAAGAAATAGGAGAGAGCATACTCAATGCCAATGTAGAAAGAGTATATGCGGATATGTCTGATCTCTCGAGATTAACATCAAAGCTGAACTTGCCGAAGGAATTGATAAGACTTGAGCAAGTAGATTTTACCGGATCTTTTGATGGCTTCCTTGAAAACTTCGTGGCGAATGGAGCATTGTCTACACCGCTGGGTGAAGCTCAGATGGATATCAAGTTTGACCTTTCTGGGACAGGTGATGAAGCAGTTTCGTATGCAGGTTATCTCGAGTTAGACAGCTTTGACCTGAGAGCTATGACTCTTGATACGAACTTTGGATTCGCTCAAGCCAAGATTAATATAAACAACGGGGTCGGGTCGAGTTTGTCTACTTCATCAGCAGATATCAAGGCGTCCATAGATGCATTAGAATACAGAGGTTATACATATCAAGATGCCACGTATGAGGGTAGGTTGAGTAGTAGGGTGATAGATGGTGCTTTTGAGATACATGATGAAGTACTTGACTTTAGTTTTGCAGGTCTTGTTAACTTCCAAGAAAGCACACCGGTTTTTGACTTTGAAGTTTCTGCTAAAAGAATTGATTTCTGTCAACTAAATCTGACAGACTTCCCTTGCCAAGTGGCGTTTTCTTCTGACATCAATCTCAGCGGGAAAGACTTGAAGTCTATGGATGGAGATGTCGTCATAGATAATATTTATCTGGTACACGATACCACAGAGTTAGCCATAGAGCATATAGAGATAAAGTCACAAGTTGGTGAAGAACATAACATCTTTCATCTTGCTAGTGATTTTGTAGATTTTGATATCCAAGGGCGCTTTAATCTAATCAAGTTTGGACCAGAAACTTTTAACAAGGTTGTCCATAATATAGCTGGGCATAATGAAGTCTGGAAGATTAATTATGATCCTGTTACTACCGAAGATCAGAATTATAGTTTTGCCTTAAAGGTGAAAGATATCACTCCGCTGATGTCATTTCTGGATGTCCCTGTTGTATTAAAAGATCAAGCTTACATAACTGGGGTTCAAAAATCTAATCTAGACTTAATAACTCTTTCTGCCAGTATACCTTATATAGAGTACAATGGCAATGTAGCAGAGAACATCGAATTAGAAATTGGTTCTACAGAAGGCTCAGCAACGTTACAAGCGGATCTCGACGGTCTTGCAGTAGGGGCTAATAAGTTCGAAAATATCGTAATTGAAACAGTCCTAGACAACGACCAAGTTGTATGGCTTCTCGATTATAAATTAGATAGTCTCAATACAGGATTTTTAAAAGGAAGATCCATTGTTTCTAATGAAGGTTATATGACTCACATCAGTGATGATAATCTCATCATAGATGGACAAAAGTGGAAGGTGGATACCTATGATGGAGTAGGGGTCTCACCATCATTTTTAGATATTAAGAAGTTGAGTATCTCTGACGGAGAGAGATATGTCAGTATCTCAGATTATAACCATACGGGACTTACGGCAGATATCAATGATTTTGAACTCGCTTTTATAAATCCCATCATAGACTACGACAAAACGATTTTTACTGGGAATATTAATTCAACAGTCTTGATAGAAGATGTATTCTCTGAGACTGTGATCCAAGGAGAAGTAGAAGTAGATGACTTCCAGGTAAACGGAGATGACTTTGGAAAACTGAAGATAGAAGCCAAAAGAGCTGAGCAGGATAATAACAAGATCGATGTGAATGTCCGTATAGAAAAGGATACTCAGAATCTCTATGTACAGGGCTATCTAGATATCGACAAAAATGAACTTGAGACTAGTATAAGGATAGAGGATTATCCTATGAGCTTCTTTGAGTATATCATCGACGATGGTATTACTGATACTGAAGGTACCACAGACATCGAAGCTAGAATCTTTGGACCACTCGACGACTTAGATGTGAGAGGAGAAGGGGTTGTGAAAAATGGAGGAGTTAAAATCGACTTCATCGGAGCTTTCTATCGTATGGACAATCAAAGGATCAAAATATCTAAGACCTTCATCGATCTTACAGGCACCGAGATTATCGATGCGATGGATAATATAGCAGTTATAGATGGCGGCCTGAAGCACAATTTTTTCGCAGATATAGAAGCAGATGCTACTATCCAATCCGATCGGTTTATTGGTCTAAGTACGACTATAGAAGATAATCCACTATACTATGGAACTGGAGTTGGAGCTATCGAGATGAGTTTCGATGGCCCTTTTGATGCTATTGATATAGAAGTGAATGCAGAGCTTCAAAACCTTTCTCATTTATATGTGCCACTCAGTTCGTCATCGTATGTGTATGACGAGTCCTTTATCATATTAGAAGGAGAAGTAGATAGTGTACAACAAGTTGACACTCAGTCACTTGTTGATCTTCTGAAGAAACAAGGTGTTGATTTTAAGATGGCTCTCACATTCACTCGTGATGCTAAAGTTTCTATTATCTATGACGAGTTAACAGATAACGTTCTAGTAGGAACAGGGGAAGGTAATATCCAACTTAATGTGACTCGAGATGGTGACTTTACGGTGTATGGTGATTATGATGTCATAGAAGGAGAGTACTTGTTCACAGCCTATAATCTAATTGCAAAACCATTTAATATTCAAAGTGGAGGGAAAGTGACCTGGTCGGGAGATCCTTATAATGCTAACCTTGATGTTACGGCAGTATATCCAGGACTCAGAGCACCACTTGAGAATCTATTGAGAGAGTTCAATGTCTTAAATGAAAATGACCTGACAGCTCGAAGACTTATAGATCTTCAACTGACACTGACAGGTCCTCTCTTTAATCCGGATATCAACTTCGATATAGAGTTTCCTAATCTAACTGGTGAAATTAGAACCTTTGCACAAAGCAAGGTGAACACGCTTAAGGCTACCGAAAATGGAATCAATAATCAAGTAGTAGGGCTTCTAATATTTAACAACTTCCTTCCTGATAACAATGGCTTCTCTCAGATTCCAATTGGTGCATATGGTCAAACAGGAGCTAATACTGTGACTCAGTTTTTGACAAGTCAGTTGTCAAATATTTTTAGTGATTATCTGACCAGTAAACTGAGTGATGATGACTTTATATCCGCTATTGATTTTGAGATTGGTTTGGCACAAAGTGAAGCCTTACCTGTTGGTCAGTCCTTAGATGTGGTGCCAGAAGAATTTCAGTTGAACTTACGTAACTACTTTAGAAATAATCAGTTCGTCCTGAATCTCGGAGGTAATTACGTCCGAGATCAATTTGGCCAAGCTGACAATTTTGTGACTGGGGACTTTTCATTGGACTGGTTTATAACTGCTGACCGCAGACTGAAGTTGCGCTTCTATGGTAACTTTGATTATGACTACACTGTAGCCACTCGAAGACAGAGATATGGCTTCGGTATCAACTTCAGAAAAGAGTTTGGAAAGATATCTGATCTCCAAAGTGTTGTAGATGAGATCATCGAGCAAGTCAACGAACAAAACTCTACTTCCTCTTCCGAGTAATTATGAATTACTCACCTTGTTGGCTCTACTTCTCAGTAGGTGATCAGCAATGGTTAGGGCAGCCATAGCTTCAACGATAGGTACAGCTCTTGGTACTACACAAGGATCATGACGGCCCTTTCCAGTGACAACTACTTTATCACCTTCTTTATCAACCGACTCTTGATCTTTCATCAGAGTAGCCACTGGTTTGAAAGCTATGTTGCATGTGATCGGCATCCCGTTTGAGATACCTCCTTGTACGCCTCCAGAGTAATTAGACGTGGTTTTGACTTGATCTCCGTCTTTGCGAAATATGTCATTATGCTCACTTCCTCTCATGGTGATAGCATCGAAGCCTGAACCATATTCAAACCCTTTAACTGCATTGATCGATAACATACCTTTCCCAAGATCAGCATGAAGCTTGTCAAATACTGGTTCACCTATGCCTACAGGTACTCCTTCGATGATACATGAGATCTTACCACCTATCGTATCACCATCTTTTCTTACAGCCTTGATGAGATCTATCATCTGGTCTGCAAGTTCAGGGTCAGGACATCTGACGATGTTTTCTTCTATATGGCTGAAGCCTAGCTCTGATATGTCTTTCGTTAATGTAAGGTCTCCGACCTGAGATACATAGGCGTGTATTGATATGCCGTATCCCTTTAAGAACTCTTTAGCTATGGCTCCAGAAGCCACTCTGGCAACCGTCTCTCGAGCAGATGACCTTCCACCACCACGATAATCTCTAATCCCATATTTTGATTGATAGGTAAAGTCTGCGTGCGAAGGACGGAACTTATCTTTTATATGATCATAATCTCGTGATTTCTGATCCTTGTTGTAGATGACAAGTGAGATAGGAGTCCCTGTACTCAGGCCATCCATCACTCCAGAAAGTAATTCTACTCTGTCTTCTTCTTTTCGTTGTGTGACGATCGATGATTGGCCAGGCTTTCTTCTGGATAGGTCATGTTGTATGGCTTCTAGATCCACTTTCACACCAGCGGGACAGCCGTCTATGACAACTCCTACGGCTACACCGTGAGACTCACCGTATGTGCTAATTCGAAATATGCGACCCAAAACATTACCCGACATACCTTATTCATTTTTTGCAAAGATACTCATCGACTGCATTTTGTGAGATTCTCTATGATTGAGTCTTTTTCATCTCTTGCATAGCCTTAAGGATTTTGGCTTCTGCTCCTAATCCTTTGGGGTGGTAGAAAGAACTGTCTTTGATATCCTCAGGCAAGTAGTGATAGCCTTCAGCCGCTTCTGCTTCATGAGTATAGACATATCCCTTGCCATAACCCATGTCTTTCATCATAGAAGTTGGAGCGTTACGCAGATGCAAGGGGACAGGAAGATTGCCAGATCGCTGAACTTCTGCCATGGCTTCTCCTATGGCCATGTAGGCACTGTTGCTCTTGGGTGATGTAGCTAGATATATCGTTGCTTCTGCCATCGGGATCCTGCCTTCTGGTAGTCCTATTTTTCGTACGGCTTCAAAGCAGGCATTAGCGATGAGTAGTGCGTTAGGATTGGCCAGTCCTATGTCTTCAGCAGCAAGGATGATGAGTCTTCGACAGATGAAGATCGGGTCTTCACCACCAATGATCATCCGCGCTAAGTAGTAGATGGCACCATCAGGATTACCGCCTCGTACAGATTTGATGAAAGCAGATATCGTATCATAGTGTTGATCTCCAGTCTTGTCATAATTGAGCACATCTCCTTGGAGAGTCTCTTTTACGAGATCATTGGTTATAGTGATTTTCTCAGATGATCTCTGATTAACAAGAAGTTCAAGTGTATTGAGCATTCGTCTTGCATCACCATTGGCATAGTTGAGGAGTAGGTCATCTTCTTGAACTTCTATGTCGATATCTTTTATCCATTCATCTTGAGTGAGAGCACGATGCATCAGGGTTTTGAGATCATCTTTGTTGATCATCTCTAAGACATAGATCTGACATCTCGATCGGAGAGCACTGATGACTTCAAAGGAGGGATTCTCTGTAGTCGCACCGATCAAAGTAACAGCGCCACTTTCCACTGCACCGAGTAATGAGTCCTGCTGAGATTTGCTAAAGCGATGTATCTCGTCGATGAATAAGATAGGCGCAGCACTATCAAAAAACCTTTGGCTTTCGGCTTTCTTGATACTCTCCCTAACATCTTTTACGCCACTATGCACTGCGCTCAGGAGATGAAAAGGTCTCTTCATCTCTTTGGCGATGAGCCGAGCGAGAGTCGTCTTGCCCACGCCAGGAGGACCCCACAGAATCATAGAAGGAAGTTGACCATTGGCGATACTAGATCTGATAACAGCTCCTTCACCAACAAGATGTTCTTGACCTACATACTCTTGTAAGGTCTTAGGACGCATTCGTTCTGCAAGTGGATGTTGTGCCATGGCGGAAAAGTAAGGATTCCCGAAAAAAGTTTGTTTCTTTCTTCTGTCAAAACGAAAAATCTAGGATGGAGGGACTTGTTACATTAGATTGGATAGTCATCGCTTTATACTTCATTCTACTCATCGGTATCGCATGGTGGGTTATCTCTCAGAAGAATAAGAATGCCGAAGACTATTTCCTTGCAGGACGTAACGTCGGCTGGTTTATCGTAGGTGCTTCGATATTTGCCTCTAACATTGGTTCAGAACATGTAGTTGGTCTAGCTGGGGCAGGAGCAGAAAGTGGTATGCCACTAGCTCATTACGAGTTGCACGCGTGGATCGTACTCTTGCTGGGTTGGGTGTTTTTGCCTTTCTATGCTCGTAGTGGAGTCTTTACTATGCCGGAGTTTTTAGAGAGAAGATATGACGCGAGAGCCCGATGGTTTTTATCCGTAGTGTCGTTACTCGGATATGTGCTAACCAAGGTGTCAGTATCTATATATGCTGGAGGTATCGTCTTTCAAGCCTTGCTCGGCATCGACTTTTGGACAGGGGCTTTTTTGACTCTAGCTGTCACAGGAGTCTATACCATACTTGGGGGCATGAGAGCTGTGGTATATACAGAAGCTCTCCAGACTATCGTACTGATAGCTGGTGCATTTGCTGTAACATGGATAGGTCTGCATCACGAATCTATCGGTGGCTGGTCTCATCTTAAAGACATCGTAGGTAGCGAACATTTCAATATGTGGAAGCCCATAGATCATCCCAAATATCCGTGGACAGGTATGGTATTCGGAGGAGCGATAGTTGGTATATGGTATTGGTGTACAGATCAGTATATCGTCCAAAGAGTACTGAGTGCTAAAGATCTTACGGAAGGTAGACGTGGTGCAATCTGGGGAGGGTTATTAAAGATACTTCCTGTCTTCCTTTTTCTTGTGCCTGGCATGGTAGCCTATGCTCTATCAAAGAATGGAGTCCTCACTTATGAGTCACCTAACGAAGTACTTCCCGTGATGGTCAAGACTTTGCTGCCCGCAGGATTCCGTGGATTAGTTGCAGCAGGATTACTAGCTGCGCTGATGAGCTCGCTAGCATCTGTCTTTAATTCGTGCTCTACATTATTTACGATGGATATTTATAAGAAGCTGAAGCCTGCCGCTTCTGAGACGTCCTTGGTCTCTACAGGAAGGATAGCTACGGGCGTGATTGTGATTCTTGGATTTGCATGGATACCAGTTATGAAGAATGCACCAGGAACCTTGTACGATTATTTGCAGTCAGTCCAGTCATATATAGCGCCGCCTATCACAGTCATCTTCTTACTTGGCATTTTAAGTAAACGGATGAATGCGGGAGGAGCCATGGCTACACTGTATATAGGACTAGCAATCGGGTTATTCAGACTTTCATTAGACACTATTACCACTTTTACAGGACAGACCTTCACTGGTTTTTTAGGTAGTGTGGCTGCGATACCGTTTTCTCATTTTGCGATCGTGATATTTGTAATCTGTCTTATGGTACATGTAGCTGTTAGTCTATTAGGAGCTAAGCCATCAGAAGCTCAGTTAGCGGGTTTGACTTTTGGTACCCTTTCAAAAGAAGACAAAGCTGCTAATAAAATGAGCTATGGCTGGCCGGATATCGTAGCATCGATCTTTGTAGTTGTAGTGATTGTTGCTATACTTTTCTACTTCACAGGTTAGTGTATTGATGTTGGCTACAAAGAGTTGTGTTTTCATGCTGATCATCCTCATCTGGGGGTGTAACAAACCGAAGAATACTCTTCCGCCAAAAGAAGAAACTATGACTATCGATAAGACTGTTTTTGGATATATTGATGATGAGCCCATTCAACTATTTACCTTGAGTGGGACGGATGGAAGTCAAGTTAAGATCACTAATTACGGAGGGATTATACAGTCTTGGATGATCCCAGACCAACATGGCAATCTACGTGATATAGCTCTCGGATTTGATTCTCTTTCGCAGTATCAGGAGGAACACCCGTACTTCGGTGCCATCATCGGAAGATATGGTAATCGTATAGCAAAGGGAAGGTTTGAGATAGAAGGTAAGTCATACACGTTAGCGACTAATAATGGTCCGAATCATCTACATGGAGGGGATCGAGGTTTTGATAAGGTTGTATGGGGCGTTTCTGAATTTTCGATAGAAGATAAAGGCGCAACGCTGACTTTGAATCTCATAAGCCCTGATGGCGATCAAGGATATCCAGGTGAGCTAAGCATAGAGGTCACCTATACACTTTCCGATGATGGTAGGCTCCGTATAGATTATCGTGCTCAGACATCTCAGCCCACTTACGTAAATCTTACAAACCACACTTACTTCAATCTGGGAGGACATGGATCAGGAAGTATAAATGATCATATGCTCCAGCTTCATGCTAGTCGCTATACGCCCGTCGATGAAAGTCTCATACCAACTGGAGAATTAGCAACTGTGCATGAAAGTCCTTTTGATTTTCTGTCTCCACATGAGATAGGTGAGAGGATCGATCAAGAAGATATACAAATCAGTTATGGCGGAGGTTATGATCACAACTTTGTCATCGACGACCCATCTCTCGAGTCAGAGGTGGCCAAAGTGCATGACCTACAGAGCAACATCGAGTTAAGTGTGTACACGACAGAACCAGGTGTACAGCTGTATACTGGCAACTTCTTAGATGGATCCTTGAAAGGTAAGAAGGGCGTTTTATATGGTAAGCGCTCAGGGTTTTGTCTAGAAACGCAGCATTTCCCTGATAGTCCTAATCAAACTAACTTCCCAAGTACCCGTTTAGATCCAGGTGAGTCATATACTTCTACGACGATTTATCATGTTCGACAAAGGGTTAAATGACCTGCTTATTACATATTTAGAGATACTAGAGCATAACCTTTCACTGATACAGCCGTTATTGATTAATATTGAGAAGTAATACTAGAGTAAGAATGTTATGAAAGGTATGATACAGATATTAATGGCGGTAACATTGTTATGGTCATGTGGAGATGATGGTAACGGTGGAGGACCAGTAACTCCGTCTCCCACTACAGTCGAGCCCGAGATTACCATCCTTAATTCTAGAGTACTTGAAGGTCAAGATGAGACTACGGCAGTGCTTAATCTTAGCTTAGATGTTGCAGTAGATAATGATGTAAGCGTAGACTTTAGCACGGTGTCAAGAACTGCAACAGCAGGATCGGATTTTATGGCTCTCGAAGGCACAGTTACCTTCCCAGCGGGGTCTCGATCTGCTATGATTAATGTGACGATCCTTGTAGATGACGATAAAGAAATAGAAGAAACATTCGATGTGGTGCTACGTAATTCGCGAGATGCTAAGATAGCTAACACAACAGGTGTTGTGGTGATCACCGATAATGATCGTGCCGTCAATGATACTGGTGATGGATATAGCACTGCAAGCCAGCTAGATGGTTACAATCTTGCATGGTCTGATGAGTTTGATGGTTCTACTCTCGACGAAGCAAGTTGGACTTTTGAGATAGGCGATGGGTGTGCTGAAGGCATCTGCGGATGGGGTAATAACGAATTGCAGATATATTCTGATAGTCCTGACAACTTAGTTGTTGCAGATGGTTCTATGACGATCACTGCGAGACCAGAGGCTCCATTCTCCAGTTCAAGGATTATCACACGGGATAAGAGAGAGTTTCAATTTGGTAGGATAGATATAAGAGCTAGGCTACCGAGAGGACAAGGAATCTGGCCTGCCATCTGGATGCTGGGATCTAATTTGGACGAAGTAGGATGGCCCGCAGCAGGAGAGATTGATATCATGGAACTTGTAGGCCACGAAGCTCAGACTTCTCATGGTACTGCTCACTGGGGAAATCCTGGTGAAGGAAGTCAGTCGAGCTCTCGGAGGTTTGATATTGGGGAAGACTTCGCAGAGCGTTTTCATGTGTTCACTTTACTTTGGAAGCAAAACTCTCTGCAGTGGTATGTGGATGAGACGCTTTTTCATGAGATAGATAATACGACGACTCAAGGATTTGCATATCCATTTAATCAAGATTTCTTTTTTGTGATGAATGTAGCGGTAGGAGGTAATTGGCCAGGATCACCTGACGACACAACCGTCTTTCCGCAAACTATGGAAGTGGACTATATTAGAGTTTTTCAAGAGAACTAAGCAAGAAGTTCTCACCTAAGCAACTCCCATCATATGGATCAAGGATCCCTGATTATACCGCAGTCTATGGCTGTAGAAACTACAGCCCATTATCATACCGTAGGTGAGTTATCAAAAAAAACAAAGACCATCATATTTGCTCTTCATGGCTATGGCCAGACTTCAGCATATATGGCAGGCAAGTTTGATTGGATAGATCCCAAATCAGAGTTTGTGATATGCCCAGAAGCTCTTAATGCCTTTTATTGGGGCGATGAGAGGAAGCCGGTCGCATGTTGGATGACTAAGCGTCATCGATACGATGAGATCGAAGCTTTCGTAGGTTATCTAGATCAACTTTATCATCGCTACTGTAGCCATGTAAATCAAGAAACCAAGATTGTATTTTTCTCATTTTCTCAGGGCTCTGCTACAGTATGGCGGTGGATGCATGCTTCTCAACCTAGAGTAAATGCAGTCGTTAACTGGGCTGGCTGGATACCTGAAGATATCGGCTATACTCATTTGCAGGAGTACTTCAAAGAGATCGATATCTATCTGCACTACGGTCAAGAAGATGAATTTATCAATGACGATACTGTCAGTCGCATCACCGATGTAATCGATGAAAATCAGCTTGACGTAGCTGTTAGCAAGTGGCCTGGTAAACATCATATACCTAAGCCCGAACTGATCAAGTTCTTCGAGAGTAAGTCTCTTAGGTTGGTATCCACTCCAGCTTGAGATAGCTCTCAGTTTTCCCATCATATCTCACACGATCAGATAGTCGCTGATGAACTAGCCAGATGATGTGATCATCTGCATCTACGATGACCAACTGATCAATTTTCAGAAGGACGTTCACTTTTTTATCGATGAGTATATCGCTGAGGAGCTTACTATGGCCATCCATACCGATCGGCATCATCTTATCGCCCTCATGCCACTGCCGACAAGTCAAAGGCCATTTGACTTTTGATAAATCCATGTACTCTATGAGCGCTGAATTGCTTGAAGTCAGTTGAGCAGAGGTGCTGAGTTCTAGTTTCCCTTTCGGAAATATGTATTCTCCTGGTCCATCGATTTGCACACTTACATTTTCGTTTTCTCTTGGCTTCTGTAGGAGTTGGTCTTCTTTTATGCTGATCTGATGGGTAGCACTTAACCAGTAGCGTCCAGAAGTATTAGTCCTTCTCAACATATCATCTACTTGTGCTTTATTAAAGCCACTTTCTCTTAGGTAGTGGAATAGTAGAGAGCCAAGATGATCGGTGATGTCATATAACTGAGAGATAGGTGCGATGATCAGCACATCTCCATCGTACGAGATGTATGGCTTTAACTGATGTGTGACAAGGTCTGAAAGCAGCTTGTTCTCTTCACTCAGATGACTAGCTGAGTCATAGATGCTTTTTGTAAGATGAGGCCATCGCTCCTTGAGAATACTCATCACATCATTTCTGATGAAGTTTCTATCATACTTGATATCACTATTAGAGACATCTTCTCGATAGGGGATATGATGCTCATCGACGTACTTTCTTATCTGTTCTTTACTACTTGATAGCAATGGCCTTCTGGTCCATGCTGACTTAGGCTGTATAGACTGCATACCTTGAAGTCCCGAAGCTCGTATAGCATGTAAGAAGTACGTCTCGACTACATCTTCTTGGTGGTGAGCCATGCATAGATACTTACATTGGTATCTTTCTAAGAGCTCCTCGAACCAACGATATCTGATGGTGCGAGCCTTCTCTTGAAGATTGCTTTCTTGAAGATCAGAGACTTCGATATCTGTAAGTATATACTGCTCAAAGGTGATATCGTATTCGATACAATAATCCTTCACTACTTGGGCATCCTGATCACTATCTGAGCCTCTAAGCCGATAGTTTACATGGCCGACAACGAGATCGTAGCCTTCACTATACAGTAGATGTAGCATGGCCATGGAATCCATGCCACCACTTACTCCACAGAGTAGCTTATCATCAGATGAGAAAAGCTCCTCTTTTTCAATAAATTTGCGCACTGTCTTAGACAATGACATATCAGTTAGATCTGTTATCAATCACAAGATATGATACCTAAACTTTTAAGAATTAATCTGGCTCCTATGAAGTATGCAGTGATCACTATCATTTGCGTAAGCGTCATGATCATGACGGCTTGTAAAAGTGACGGTACGAGGTCTACTACAAGTGGTCAACAAACCGCTCAAAGCCAAGAGTTAATGAAGACTGATAAAGTCTTTCCGATCAGCATACAGAAGGGCGGAACTTTTAAGTCGCTTGAACAGATACGTGTAAGAGCGATGGCTGAGATAAGTGATAGAGTCCAGAATGAACCAGAAGCGATGTCTATCATAACTAGTTCATACTGGCATCCTGAAGCTGTAGTCAATGGCAGAGAAATGCGTAGTAATGGATACTATGAAGGATACTGGATCAAATTTGAAGATGACTTCACTTATCGATATGGAGTTAATGATGGCTTGTTAGGATCAGGTCAATATCACTTTCGATTAGAAGATGAGACGCTTCATATGCTAGATGCTGATTTTGAGCAAGAGCCAAAAGTCTGGAGTGCTAAGGCAAACGGCAGAGCCATCGCCCTTGCTGGCATCCATGAATATAAGGTCAATAATGGCATGCAAATAAAGCTCATACCCTTAGATAATCCACCAATCAAATAAAGCAGCATGTACAAGTCCTTTTTCTTTTTGACAATCCTTTTATATAGCTGTGGAGGCGGCACTGGTAGTACTGAACCTGCAAGGGAAACTATAACCGGAGGAACATACGAGGAGAAGATTTACTTTCCCTTCAACCTACCTAAAGCAAAAGAGAACGCAAACGTTGAAATTATACGATCAAAGTTTAAAGACCTGATTAACCTCCGTCGTGATAATCTGACGAGTGATCTCTTTGATCTCACTTATAATTTTGTTGGGCCATATGGCTTTGCTAACCTAAAAAGGCGAGTTGGACCAGATGCTTTCCAAGGGCAATGGATGAAATTTGAAAGAGACTTTACCTACAGATATGGTACCTATGATAAGTTGATAGGTGGCGGGTTATATCACTACTCTGAGAAAGATGGCTTCTTGATGTTGCTCGATGATGATAAAAAAGTAGAACCACGGTTATTCAGCATACAGTATAATGCGGAGTTTTATAATTTTATTGGTAGGCCGATCATGTTTATCAACGACGGGCACAGCGAGAATATGTTGTTAGCAAACTGGTCGAATGATGCATTTTTAGAAACCGTTACCATCACTCATCGTATAGAGAACGGTATGCAAATCATGATGAAGATGTTAGATGAGCAACCGGTTACTCCAGCGGGATAATCTTGAATAAGAATGTGATGAGAAAAGTCATACTTGGTGTTATTTTAGTTGCTGTCCTAGGCTCTTTGATAGCGGCCTTTATAGGATGGAAGATATATGGAGTTAACACTGTCCATACGAGTGATAAGATCATCTATATTAACTCAGGATCATCTTTTGATGATGTCTTAGAGACACTTGATACTGCCTTTATCATATCGGACAAATCTTCTTTCGAGAAAGTTGCTTCATTGATGAAGTATAACAATGTAAAGTCAGGCCGCTATAGCATACCTTCGGAGATGAGTAACAAGGACTTAGTTTCACTCTTGCGATCAGGAGTGCAAGAACCTATCGATCTTGTGATAAGTCATGGTAGGACGTTAGGAGATATCGCAAGCGCCATAGGTAACCAGATGGAGGTCGACAGTGCTGAACTACAAGCAGCGATTTTGAACGAGAGATTTCTAGATAAGGTGAATCTTGAAGAATCAAATGTGATCAGTATGATCGTGCCTAATACATATCAAATGTATTGGGATGCTCCAGCTGAGAAAATTCTAGATCGACTAGCCAAAGAATACGATGTTTACTGGAAGAAAAGAGAAGCTCAACTAGCTCAGCTGAGTATGACTAAACTGGAAGTGTCTACTCTAGCTTCGATCGTAGAAAGCGAAAGCCAGCACAAACCTGAGCGCCCAACGATAGCGGGTGTTTATCTTAATAGATTGAAAAGTAATATCCCTTTACAGGCCGATCCTACTGTCGTATATGCAGTCGGAGACTTTACGATCCGCCGTGTACTTAATAAGCACTTGGAGGTTGATTCGCCTTACAATACTTATAAATATAACGGCTTACCTCCAGGGCCGATATGCATGCCAAGTATATCAAGTCTTGATGCGGTACTCAATGCTGAGAACCACGACTACCTATTCTTTTGTGCTAAGCCGGGCTATAATGCCGGACATAGTTTCGCCAAAACTAATGCACAGCATGAGCGCAATGCGCGCGTGTATAGAAGATGGCTTTCCAATGAAGGTATTAGAGGTTAGAAATTCGTCTACATTTACTTTATGATACATCCTACTTTGAAGAGGATTTGTGGTGGTGATTATAAGAGTTTCTTTCTTATAGCCGGACCTTGTGTGGTAGAGTCTTATGACACCTGTGCTCAGGTGGCAGAGAAACTGAAGAGCATCTCCGAGAAATTAGAAATACCAATAGTCTTCAAAGCTTCTCTTAAAAAGGCAAATAGGACTAGCCTTCATTCATTTTCAAGTATCGGGGTAGAAGAGGCACTTAAGATCTTAGAGAAAGTTAAAGGAGAATTTGGTCTTGCCGTTACTACAGATATCCATGAGACATCTGACGTCGCTTTGGTCCAGGAGGTTATTGATCTGATTCAGATACCTGCTTTTTTATGTCGTCAGACTGAGTTACTCGTAGCAGCCGGATCATCTGATCTTCCTGTTAATATAAAGAAGGGCCAGTTTGCGACTGCTGCTACGTTAGCATTTGCACTTGAGAAGGTAGCTTCAGGAAGGAGCCAACATCACAGGGGTTCCGATGATATATGGCTTACAGAGAGAGGGTTTTCTCATGGGTATCATGATCTTGTAGTGGACCCAAAGAGCATCGCGGAGATGAGTGCGACTGCAATTACCATCATAGATATCACTCATGCTAATCAGAAACCAAATCAGGGAGGAGGTGTAACCGCAGGCTCTTCAGAAAGCGCCGAGTTATTAGCTAAGGTAGGGTTGGTATCTGGTGCGAAAGGCATCTTCTTAGAGACACATCCTGATCCTTCGAGTGCCAAGTCCGATGGATCGACCATGATACCGCTAGATCAAGTAGAAGGCCTTCTAGCAAGAAGTAGTGCTCTTTCTTTAGCACTAAAAGCTATATGAGTTCTCAAGAAGCAGATATCAGATTGAGTCCAGAAAAATATCAGGACGAAGAAGCTTGGAAGAAGGCTGCTGCGATGAAGCTTTATATATCGAAAGAGGAGATCATAGATATCGAACTTGTCAAGAGATCCATAGATGCTCGTGGGCGCTCACCCAAGTATCAACTGAGAGTAAGAGTACACTTCAAGAAATCTGAACCTTCAGAAAGGAAGTCGATCGAGTATAACTCTGTCCGAAAGGCAAAGGATGTTTTGATAATTGGAGCTGGTCCTTGTGGGTACTTTGCAGCTCTCAAGTGCATAGAGCTCGGATTACGTCCGATAGTCCTTGATAGAGGAAAAGATGTTAGAGCGCGTCGGCGGGATCTTCGTGCTATACAACAGGAGCATACTGTCCATCCAGATAGTAACTACTGCTTTGGTGAAGGTGGTGCGGGCACTTATAGTGATGGTAAGCTTTATACGAGATCAGTAAAAAGAGGAAATGTCAGTAAGATCTTACAAGTCCTAGTGGATCATGGTGCTCAGAAAGATATACTCGTTGATGCTCACCCGCATATAGGATCTAACAAACTACCACAGATAGTAAGTGCACTGAGAGAAACGATTATAAAGTCAGGTGGTGAAGTACACTTCGATAAGAAGGTCGTAGACTTTATCATAAAGGATAAGAAGATAACGGGTGCCATATGCCGGGATGAGTCAAGTTGGATAGCTGAGGCTACTATACTTTGCACTGGGCACTCTGCGCGAGATATCTATGATCTGTGTTGCGCTAAGGACATTCATATAGAATTTAAGCCCTTTGCGATAGGAATGAGGCTTGAGCATCCTCAGCCACTCATAGACAAGATCCAGTATAATCAACCTCGGGGTGATTACTTGCCTGCAGCGAGCTACAGTCTTTCATGTCAGGTTGATCAGCATGGTGTATTTTCATTTTGCATGTGTCCTGGAGGCTTGATCGTGCCAGCAGCTACTTCTCCGGGAGAGCTTGTGGTGAACGGTATGTCACTATCTAAGAGGGATAGCGCTTACGCAAATGCAGCGATGGTTGTGACCATAGATAAGAATCCTATACCTGATGAAGTGCTTGGAGGGATGCAATATCAGCGAAACCTTGAAAATAAGGTCTTTCAGTTTGGTGATGGAAGTCAAGCGGCTCCAGCACAGCGGGTGACTGACTTTCTGAAGAATCAGGTAAGTAGTACACTTCCTGACTCATCGTATATCCCAGGTATCTATGCAGCGCCGTTGCATGAATTATTGCCTCAGGAGATCGTGTCTAGGATAAAAAAAGGCCTTAAGATATTCGATCAAAGGATGAAAGGATATATCACTAAAGAAGCACAGTTTGTGGGTTTGGAAAGCCGAACAAGTGCGCCAGTAAGGATCCCAAGAGATAAAGAAACATGTATGCATGACGGCGTGAAAGCATTGTTTCCAGCGGGGGAAGGTGCTGGATATGCTGGCGGTATCCTCAGTGCGGCACTTGATGGTGAACGCGTGGCAGAGGCTGTATATGGATATCTACAAGAATAGACTAGAGCTGAGAATTTCCACTTTGTATTTTATCGAATAAAAAAAGCGACCAAATGGTCGCTTTTTTCTTTTGGCGGAGGAGGAGGGATTCGAACCCCCGATACGTCTCCGTATGCCGGTTTTCAAGACCGGTGCATTCAACCGCTCTGCCACTCCTCCGAGAAAGACTAAACTGTCTAAACCCATACTTGGGGCGCAAATGTAAGATAAGCCTATAAAGAGTCCAATATTATGAGAAAAAAACCTCGGAGGAATTGAATCTGAAACTGACAGCTAAGGCACACTGATACTCTTAAGACATTTACGAAAGTGAAAAAAATATGAACGGAAGTGTCGAAATGTTAAAAATACCGAAACAGGTAGGTGGTAATAGGGGTAAACATAAGAGTGTACTGTCTTACTCATAGCATAACACCCAAACCCAATGAAAATAATTTACACAAAACCCCGAGGAGCAAGTACTGCGCCCGACAGATTGAACAAACCCATTTCTCACCTCTCTCAGCACTTGAGAACGAGAATCAGTTCAACACTCTAATTAGAATCTAGCCTCTACACGACGTACCCAAAACCACTTATCTACCCCTAGATAAGAGTCTGCCATCGATCGGTTCGTCCCTAGAGACCCTAAATCAATATGAAAATGATACCTAATAGCCCAAAGGTAAGCAGGAGCCGTATTATCAGGTTACTCACATTAATATTCATCTCAGGATGTTTACTTACAACTGATCTTTCAGGTCAGATTAAGATGGGAGATAACCCCAATGATATCAATTCTAGCTCATTACTAGAATTAGAAAGTACAACGAAAGGCTTCTTATGGCCTCGTATGTCTTCTAATCAAAGAGATAATATCGTTATGCCGCCAACTGGCCTAACGATTTTTAACATTGAAAGTGTTTGTGTTGAGGTGAATGTAGGTACGCCTGCATCACCTAGTTGGTTATGCTTAAGAGGAGATAGTGATAATCAGGATGTCACCCAGTTTAGTTTGGACGGTGACATTCTGACTATTTCCATCGAAGGCGGAAATACGCAGACAGTTGATCTTTCTTCCATAGCTGGAGACGTGAATACTGATAATCAGAATATATCTGACATCAGTCTTAACGGTTCTGAGCTTTCGATCACATTGGAAGGTGGTAATACAGTTACTATAGATCTTTCTTCTATAGATAATGATGATCAGGAAATCTCTGAATTTTCTTTAACGGGATCTATATTGACAATAGGTATCGAGAATGGGAATACGAGAACAGTTGATCTTAATGATTTTCCTGGAATCGTTGGACCTGAAGGTCCTGCAGGACAAGATGGCGTTGATGGGCAAAACGGCGCTGATGGTATAGATGGACAAGATGGAACTGAAGGAAGAGGTATAACAGCAGTTGTACTCAATGAAGATGGAACATTGACATTCTTCTATACTGATAATACTACAGAAACGACGGATGATATAACAGGACCACAAGGACCGGCTGGGCAAGACGGAGCTAATGGTTTAGATGGACAAGATGGAGTAGACGGACAAGATGGAGTAAACGGACAGGACGGAGCTAATGGAGTAGACGGGCAAGATGGCGTAAATGGACAAGACGGAGCTAATGGAGTAGACGGACAAGATGGAGTAGGTATACAAGATGTCACTTTCAATCCAGATGGCACTTTAACTGTGACACTTACAGATGGAACAACTACAGATAGTGGTGATCTAAGAGGACCAGAAGGCGCTCAAGGGCCAGCAGGTCTTGATGGTGCTGATGGTGTGAGTATTACTGATGTTATCTATAATGATACTGATGGTACGCTTACTGTCAATTTTTCTGACGGATCGAGTATGACTACTGGAGATATCAGAGGAGCAGATGGGCAAAACGGCATTGACGGCGCGAATGGCACTGACGGAGCTGATGGTGCAGATGGAGTAAGTATTACTGACGTTATACATAATGGTGATGGGACTCTAACTATCGAGTTTAGTGATGGAACAGACAGAACAACAGGAGATTTGACTGGTCCAGAAGGTCCACAAGGACCTGCGGGTGATCCAGCCACTGACGATCAGCAATTAACTCTTGCGAATGATACGCTGTTTTTAGACAATAGCACTTCTGTAGACTTGAGTGACTATATCAATACTGATGATCAAGAGATCACTCAGTTTGATTTTAATCCAACAACGAATGAGGTTTACATAGCTCTTGAAGGAGGAGGTCTAGATACAATAGATCTTTCTGCGTTGAATAACGATGGATCAGATGACCAGCTAATCACAGAGTTTGATTTTAATACAGCAACTAACGAAGTATACATCGCACTAGAAGATGGAGGTCAGGATACAATAGATCTTACAAGTTTAAATAATACAGGAACAGACGACCAAGGGTTATCATTTTTCAATGATACGCTCTTCTTAGAAGATGGAGGTATGGTATACCTTGGAGGATATCTTGATAACACAGATGATCAACTTTTAACTTTCTCAGGAGATACATTGTATCTCGATGATGGTGGTCAGATATTCCTAGGAGATTATCTAGACAATACAGATGATCAGCAGATCACACAGTTTGAGTTTAATCCTGCGACTAACGAAGTTTATCTCGCCCTAGAAGACGGGGGACTTGATACGTTATCTCTTGATGGGTTGGAGACAACAACAACAGTAACGAATACAGTAGCTGGAAATCTAATAGCTACGTATACGAATGAAG
>CAZXIE010000014.1:0-47310 GCA_964640065.1 uncultured Saprospiraceae bacterium | reverse complement strand
ATCACGAATACATGGACAGTTAGTGACTGCGCAGGGAATATAACTACACATACTCAGCAAGTAATTGTAGATGATAATGAAGGGCCAGTATTGAGTTCATTGCCACCACCAGTAACAGTTATTTGCGCAAGCGATATACCTGGTAATCCTGGCATCACGGCAATAGACAACTGCGGAGAGCTACTTACAGTTTCTTACACGCAATCAGAGATAGGGAGCTGTGTTGGTCAAGATACGATCACGAATACATGGACAGTTAGTGACTGTGCTGGTAATGTAACTACGCATGTGCAGCAAGTTATCGTTGCTGATAATGAGGGCCCTGTATTTAGCGCTACCCCTGAAGATCTAACGGCTCTATGTGTAGCTGATGTCCCAGGGGATCCTGGTATCACGGCGACTGATAATTGTGGAGAAGATGTATCAGTTGTCTTCAGTCAAGACACGATAAGTATGACAGTAGATACTGCGATGATCATTAACTCATGGATGAGTACTGACTGCGCAGGTAATACGTCTATACATGAACAAGAAATAATTTATATCCCTAAGCAGCCGGCTTTAGAGTTGACCAAGGGAAGTACGCTTGTAGAATCAGGAGATGGATATCCACTTGCTGGTGATACTATCTTTTATGATTTCGAGATTACGAATACTGGCAATGCTCTTCTTGAAGACATCACCTTAGTAGACCCTGTATTAGAGGGCTTATCATGTGATAGTTCATCACTACTTGCTGGAAATACATCGATGTGTACTGGATTCTATATCGTTTCTCAAGAGGATATCAATGCGGGCGTGGTCTGTAACTCCGCTACTGTAAGTGGTGTAACGATAGAGGGCGACATGGCGATAGATACTTCCGATAGTACGAACCCCTCGGATCAACTTGGTGGAGATAACGACAAAACGAATACCCCTTTATCTCAGTTCGACTCTATCGTTTTATTTAAGACGATCTCTTCTGTGACAGATGTAAATAATAATGGAGTTGTGGACCTCGGAGATATTATCAACTTCCAATTTGAAGCACAAAACTTAGGAAATACTACTCTCTATAATCTTACGATTTCTGATCCGATTACTACCGTTTTAGGATCCCTTGATAGTCTAGGTGCCGGTTTGACCGATGTGACCACCTTCACAGCAATCTATGAGGTGCAGCCTGAAGATGCCACAGCTGGATTCGTCGAGAATTCTGCTATCATCAGTGGCTTAACGCCAAGTGGAGTAGGCATCTCAGATGTCTCAGATGCTGGAAGTAATGATATAGAAACTGCCAATGGATTAGGAGAAACTGATGATAACTCTACCAATGACCCAGTTGTCATATGTGTAGTGAATCAGATTATTTGCTCAGATAACTTGACTCTCCCATCTTGCTCATTGCAATCAGATATAAATAATGCTTTTGATACTTGGTTGTCCGAATTTGGAGGTGGTGGCTGTGAAGTTATAGGAATGTTTGATGACACCTATACTGCACCAGCATCTTGTGGTGGCACAACGGAAGTTACATGGAGACTTTTGAATACTACGACTGGCGACACCATAGACTCTTGTATTAGGATGTTTGAAGTTTTACCTGATGAGCAAGGACCTATGTGCCCGACAGATTGGGATGTGACGGTCAGTTCAGATATGGATATATGCGTTCTTCCCGCTTACGCAAATGTTTTAGAAATAACACTCCATACCGGCCAACAAGTAGTCGACAATTGTTCATCTCCTCAAGACATATCATTGAGTTATACTGATATGTTGGTACCTGAGATTTGCAATGAAATAGGAGGCTACTTTGAAGAAAGAGATGTAGAACGCACGTATGTCTTTACTGATGCCTGTGGTAATCAAAGTTCTTGTACACAGGTTATTACTTATGAGTTCGACGAATGCGTTGCTCTTGATGATTTTGGATCTATAGGTGTTAACTCTTCCGTGGAAGTATTTGTACCCGAAGGATGTGATCTACCTCTTATAGAAGAAACGAGTCCTACATCTAGCGACTGTGGTTTTGTCGAGTACATGTGGTTGTATTCTACAGAAGTTGATGAAAATGGTGATCCGTTCAATGCAACTAATTTGAATCTCGGTATCATCTGGTTTATGATCGATGGAGCTACTGAATCAACCTTTGACCCTGGAGTGATAACGGAAGACACTTACTTCATACGATGTGCTCGTAATATGTCGTGCTGTGATTTTGGGGAGTCTAACATAGTTTCCTTCTTGATGGATCCTGGAGCAACTTGTCCAGCACCAACTCAAGGAAATGAGATACTCATAGCTGATTGTGACAATCCTGTGATACTTCTATCACCGACAGATGACATATCTGATGGGCAGATGATGAGATATCTCACTAATCAGGATGCTCAGCTTTCGAACCGGTCTTCAGCAAATGCTTCCCTCACTATTGATGCAAGATCTGGTACAACTATGAATCAAGGTTTTGAGATCAACAAAGGGGCAGAGTATAAAGTATATCTCGAAGGATGTCCAGAGTAAAGGTCTCTCGCGATACAATTATGACGATGTTCTAGTCTTTAGCACCATTTTTGTTTTACCTGTACATGGAGATGTTATCGGTTCCTACTTTGAATTAAATTGGCAGGAATAGAATTGATCGAAGGACATGCAATGTTCTCGACATATTTATTAGCCGAATAACACTAGCTTTGCTCCCTTGATCTTATAATAGGTTGGCCTAAATGACACAAAGACTATCTGTTTTACTCATTGTTAGCTTTCTTTCATTACTCGTTAATGCTCAGTCAGTTAGCTCACAAGAAGGATCTAATCTTCTAGATCTCACCGAGCAAATCAAGACTTTAAAACTGAAGTCGTCCAATCTATATCCGGATAACTTCTTGGCAGTTCCCGTACTAGACAATAAGAAGTCCGATGCACGATTAACATTTACCTCGAGTGATCAGATCTCACAAGAGGCATATCTAGTTGTTGGACAGACATCTGAGACCTATGTTATCTTCCAAGATGTGGATATGAAGGTTCAGGATGAACTTCATGTTTCTTCTAGCCATGGATTATGGGAAACTCAAGTATATCGTCATGAAGATGTGAAGACTTCTGGGAGACTGATGATCGGCCCATTTGCTGGTGATATCACGCTGCGCTCTAATGGATCTTTTGAAGGTCTAGATATACAGCAAGTCTATACAAGCCCTGTCAATGAGGTGGCTCTAAATCTAGGATTTGGTTCTTCTTTCGCATGTCATAGTAATATCAACTGTGATGAAGGCGAGGCTCTCGTCGATGTGAAAAGATCGGTAATGAGGATCAGGATGGTTGCGGAGGAAGGTGTAGCCTTGTGCACGGGAACCTTACTTAATAATACAAGTGGCGATAGGACTCCTTATGTACTGACGGCATATCATTGCCTTAGACCTCCAGAAGGAACGATCACACCTTTATTTGATATGTGGTTTTTTGACTTCAACTATGAGAGCTTTAGTTGCGCTAATCCAGAGGAAGAACCTTTTCCTTTTCAGATACAAGGTGCAGAAAGACTTTCGGAATGGGAAGATACAGACATGATGCTCTTACGTATCACAGAAGACATCCCGATGGATGCCAATGTGCACTATGCTGGATGGAATCGTGATGAAGAGCATCTGCCAGATACGACTTACTTGATACACCACCCACTTGGAGATATTAAGAAGCTGTCGATAGATCTAGATACTGCTCTTGTCCATGATAGGAGGATCGGATGGAACAATGGCGCTAACTCACCACAATTCAGTCATATTATCAATGACTTTGATGACTCGACTTATGAACCAGGATCTTCAGGTGCTGCTATCTTTGATACAGAGGGTAGGGTGCTCGGTCAGCTTCATGGAGGACCAGTCTCTGATGAATTTTGCTCGATAGGCATCGGATATAGTGGTAGACTCAGTTTGAGCTGGTCTACCGGTGACGATGAAACTACTCGTTTGAGTGATTGGTTAGATCCTCTTGGGTTAGGGTTTGAGGCAGTAGATGGACTAGATGCAAGACGATCTAATCGCATGAGGATGTCTGGTCGTATACTTACTCCAGATGGTATCTCTATACAAGATGTCAGAGTCTCTCTGACAGGAGATCTCAATGCATCATTTCTTACTGGAAGTGATGGTGGATTTATTTTTGATAATCTTGATCCTGATGGTTCTTATAGGCTTGAGTTAGAAAAGAACACACTGGCGAGCAATGGACTCTCGGCTACTGATCTTGTAATCCTAAGAAATCATATTATCGGAAGACTTCCTATAGAAGAGGAATTCACACTTCTAGCTGGTGATGCTAATGGCGATGGAAATCTATCGAGTAATGATCTGGTTCAGATCCGTAATCTGATTATCGGAAGACTTGAAGTTTTTCCTAGTCGTCGATCATGGGACTTCTTACCGAATATCATGCAGGTAGATCCTACGATGGCTGATGAAGACGGCAATATTGAACTCAATGTCGTTGGCTATAAGATCGGAGATGTGAACCTCTCTGCTAATCCAAAGCAATAGCCAACTATTCTTTTCCGATAGATTGATATCTTATATCGCCATCCACGATGGTGTACATGATTTTCGTATCGAGTATGGCCTCATCGCTGCAGGTAATCCAATCTTCAGATAAGATGGTGAGATCAGCATATTTGCCGATTTCTATAGATCCTTTTTTGTCTTCCTCAAATGCCGCTTGAGCATTAGCCATGGTATACGAGTATATACCTTCTTCTCTGGTCATCTTATTCTCTGGAAAAAATGCGTCACCGCCATCTGCTCTCTTTCGAGTCACTGTGGCGTAATAGGATTCTATGGGGCTGATATCCTCTACGGGAGCGTCAGTCCCGTTAGTGACGATACCCTCGCTGTCTAGGATAGCTCTCCAGTTGTAGGCACCTTGTCTAGATCTTTCCTCGCCAAGTCTCTTCTCTACATAGGGCGAGTCAGATGTACAGTGGATGCCCTGCATAGAAGCGATCACTCCTAGTTCTCCAAATCTTGGAATATCATCAGGATGCAAGTGCTGACTATGCTCGATGCGCCACCTCAGGTCTTTGCCTGGATGAGCCCCGTAGTGTTTCTCCATGAGATCTAAGACGACCTGATTAGCTTTATCACCGATGGCATGAACACACAGTTGCATATCCGCAGCGAGTGCCAGTTGGGCTATGGCATCGACTTCTTCGATCTCAGTAGTATTCTGCCCAACAAAATCAGGTTTATCGGCGTATGGTTCTAGTAACCAAGCTCCAAATGAACCTAATGCCCCGTCCACCTCAGTTTTGATCGCTCTACAAGTGAAGTATCCATCTCCTGCATCGATAGTTTTGACGCCAGATAACTTACCTCTCATATCTTCAGAACTATGTCTTATCATCGACCAGAGTCGGATGTCCATCTTACCTTCATCCGCCATCGTTTCATAGCGATCTAACTCTTCAAATCTTGCTCCAGCATCTTGGAAGCTCGTTATGCCATTAGATAGACACTCCTGCTGTGCAAGAGCTATCCCTTCATACCACTCTTGGACTTTTTGCTCGTCGGTCTGCTCTTCGAGATAGTAGTTATAAGCACTTCTTATGATCTGCATAGCTCTCTCCTCAAATACTCCAATCGCTTGACCTTCTCTATCTCTAACTATTGCACCTCCTGCAGGATCTTGCATTTCTCTGGTGACGCCGGCTATATCCATTGCCTTTTTGTTAGCTATCAGTCCATGACCGCTAGCATGACGTAGCATCACTGGATTGTCAGGTGCTATCTCGCTGAGATCAAAGTGTCTAGGGTAGCCATGGACATGATCATGGGGAGTCTCCGTCCATTTTTCTTGGTGCCAACCACGACCGATGATCCATTCGCCGGTATCTACTTCATTGACACGCTGTCTTACCATTTCGACGATCTCATCCCAAGTCTTACTCTTTAGAAAGTTGAGATTCATAAGGCTTTGGCCTAGACCACTAAAGTGTCCGTGTCCCTCGATCAGGCCAGGAAGTACGAAAGCACCATCTACGTCGAGGAGCTCAGTTCCTTCTCCCTGGGTGGATATCACCTCTTCAGAAGAGCCAAGACCTGTAATGGTACCATCAGTTATAGCTACTGCTTGGTGTACACTTCTTTCCTCATCGACGGTATAGATCTTTGCATTGTGTATGATTAAATCGGGGCTCTTAACGGCATCGGTTTTACAAGAAACACCGAGTATGATTATGGACAACAGTAGTATATAGACTGACCTCATTTTCCTCTTTATTTTCCCAAAGGATATGGATATAAAAGTACCTTCGCACAAACCTTTAGAGTTCATGCCAATAAATATATCATATGCATTGGAGCTTATAGGTAAGAGTCATGAAAAGAATGAGGTTTCAACTCCGCCTGCAGCTCTCTATGATCCGCGTAACTATGTGATGCGCCAAGGAGGTAAGCGTATGAGGTCTCTGCTTTGTCTCATCGGATATGGCCTATATAAAGATGATCTAGAGCAGGCTCTAGATCTGGCTTATGCGGTGGAGCTCTTCCATAATTTCACTTTGGTTCATGATGATATCATGGACGAGGCTCCTACGAGGAGAGGACAACCTGCAGTTCATGCGGCATATGATACTTCCTCGGCGATATTGACTGGTGATGTGATGTTGATTGAAGTATATAAAAGACTTGCGCAGCTCAACTATCATGCGCCACTGGAGATGATCCAAATCATGAATACTGCGGCCAAGGAAGTCTGCGAGGGGCAGAGCTATGACATGACTTTTGAGAAGAAGGATGATGTGTCGCTTCCTGATTATCTAGAGATGATCGAATTAAAGACTGCGGTCTTACTAGGAGCTGCGATAGAGATGGGAGCCAAGCTTGCAGGGGCAAGTGAAGTTGATCAAGTCCACTTACGTAAATATGCCATCAACAGCGGAGTATCCTTCCAACTGCAGGATGACTTCTTAGACGTTTATGGAGATCCAGAAAAATTTGGAAAGAAAGTAGGTGGTGACATCATACAGGGCAAGAAGACATATCTCTATCTCAGAGCACTCGCTCTTATGGAAGAATCAGATAGAGTAGGGCTGAAGGATTTGTATACCTCTACTTCGATAGAGGAAGAAGATAAGGTCGCAAGAGTAAGAGCTATCTTCGATGAGCTTTTTATACCTAATTACTGTGATGAAGCTAAGAAAGCCTTTCACGATCTTTCACTTTCTCATCTTGAGATGACAAGCTTGAGTGAAGAGACCAAGAAAGAACTAGCTGACTTTTCACTAAAGCTCATGAATAGATCAAACTGATATCATGTCAGATCGACTCAAAGTGCTGTACGGGGTTCAAGCAACCGGCAATGGACACATCAGTCGATGCATGGAGTTCTATCCATACCTATCCAAATATGCTGATGTAGATGTTCTCCTCAGTGGTATACAAGCTGATCTTGAACTACCTTTTCCAGTAAAATATAAGTTTTACGGCTGGAGCTATGTCTTTGGAAAAAAAGGAGGAGTTGATATATGGAAGACTACAAAGTCCTTAAAGCCATATCGGTTGATCCGAGATATCTTCAAGATAGATCTATCAGGTTATGACTTGATTATCAATGACTTTGAACCGATATCTGCCTATGCTAGAAAGTGGCGATTCAAGGATATCGAGTGCGTATCGCTCAGTCATCAGGCTGCTTTCTTCAGTGATAAAATACCAAGACCCAAAAGAAAGGGCTACTTCGCAGAGTTCATCTTTAAGTATTTCGCTCCTTCGCATCGAAAGATTGGATTTCATTTTCAAGCGTATGATGACCATGTATTCACGCCAGTGATCAGAAAGGATATGAGAGAGTTAGAGCTGACGTACGATGATAAAGAAGTGCTTGTCTACCTCCCATCTTTTGCCTCGGACCTACTGATCGATAAGTTGAGAGGTCTGCTGGGGTATCAGTTTAGGATCTTCTCTAAGCACGAGAAGGCAGAATCTCATCTGGATAATATCCACATCTACCCTATAGATAAAACTAATTGGATGACGATGCTGCAGAGGACTTCTTACGCTATCATGGGAGCGGGCTTTCAAGGCGTATCTGAGATGCTGTTCTTAAGAAAAAAGATACTTGCCATCCCTATGCTCGTCCAATACGAACAAGAGTGTAATGCACAAGCTCTTTCTGATATGGGTGTACAGATCTTAGGAAGTATAGGAGCTAACTTTACTGATGAAGTAAGGTCTTGGCTCTCAGATGCACGAGTAGTCGACGTCGACTATCCTAATCATACTGATGAGTTAGCACGTAAAGCTCTCGGTATCAAAATATGATCTTGCCGTTCCACCATTCTTTTTCGATGGTTGCATTGTTCTTTTCATAAAAACCAAGCGCTGTAGTATTCCAATCAAGCACTTGCCACTTCAGGAGTTTGAAGTCTTCTTCTTTGCATATTTCTTTGAGTCGGTCGAAAAGTAGCTGACCTACACCATGTCTTCGATGAGACTCCTTAACTACGAAGTCTTCGAGGTACATCATCTTTCCCTTCCAAGTGGAAAAGGTATGATAGAACACACAAGTGCCGACCACTTCATCAGCCTCTAGTGCCACTATCGCTCGGAAGTGATCTTTGGCAAAAGCATCATAATAATCATCAAGACTCATCCACATCTCATCTCTAGCTTTCTCGAAGACTGCTAGCTCTTCTATCATGTGATAGAGTCCTTTGATGTGGGCTTCTTCTGCTTTCTTTATGATGATGTCCTCCATGGATTAAACTAGTAAACTGATCCGATGTACGCCTGGTAGATAATCTGTAGCGATGATATGCTTGATGGCTTCGTAGTGCTGAGGATGTTGGACAAAATCGATCTCATTGAGATCGATGATGACCACTGGAAATGTCAGTATGTTCTTGAAGTAATCAAAGTAGGTATCCTGTATCTGCTTGAGATAGTCAGTAGGTATCATCTTCTCATACTCTCGACCCCTCTTATCTATCAGCTTTTGAAGGATGCTCACATCTCTATGAAAATAGACAAGGATGTCAGGCTTAGGAAAGGGTGCATTAAGCACATTCCATAGCTTTAAGAAGAGTCTATATTCTTCTTCTATGAGGTTGTTTTTAGCAAAGAGGAGAGACTTAACGAAGTAGTAATCAGATATTATAAAATCTTGAAATAATCCTTGATTGAGAAGCTGCCTCTGGAGTTGCTTATATCGCTCGGTCATAAAGAAGAGCTCTACCGAGAAGGCATATCTATCTCGATCTTCATAAAAGTAGGGTAGGAAAGGATTATCCTGAAACTCCTCCAAGATCATCTCACAGTTATAGTCTTGCTTAATCATCTCGACAAAGGTGGTCTTGCCGGTACCTATATTACCTTCTACACAGATGTATTTGTATGGAAGGGTGATGGCTTGATTCATTCTGCTAAAGGGGTAACTTTTCCTTGATCTTTACTTTGTTCTAACAGAGCGCTAACAGTTTGATTTTTCACAGGGACTATGGCCTCGGGCGCTATATCTGCTAAAGGTATTAAAACAAAGTTTCTTAGATGCATCCTCGGATGTGGTATCTGTAGATCATCACTTGTATGTTCTTTATCATGAAAGAGCAGGATGTCGATATCTATGTTTCGAGGGCCGTATTTCGTAGTTTTTTTCTTGCCAAGGATCTTCTCGATCTTGAGACAAGCATCATGTAGATCTTGGAGACTCTTTTTGGATTGTATGGCGATTACTTGATTTACGAAAGTGGGTTGATCATACTCGCCCCAAGGGTCAGTTTTATAAAGCTTTGACTTAGCGACTACATAGCCAACATAAGCTGATAAAAGCACTCTTGCCCGAGTTAGCATTTTGATTTTATCAGCACTATTACTACCAAGACCGAGGTACACCATTATAGAACTTAAGAAGCTTCAGTATAATCCATGAACAAGCGTCGCCTAGTTGTCACCAAATCGATTATTGGTATAGGGGAGAGGAAGATACCGCGTGTCTTATATATGAATCTTTGAAGCTCGGCTTACCCATACTTGAATTCGCGTTTTAAAATGTTCAAGGGATTAAGTTACTAAGCGTATGTATGGACCAAGACGAGTTAACCCTAAAAAACTGAAGTCTGAAAAGTCAAGACACAGTTTTTTTGCTCTTTACACAAAAAGCTCCGCTATGCAGATAGCCGGAGCTTTTTGCATTTTTAAGCGTTAGAGTTTTTGATCGCACTTAGGTACTTGGTGAGCTCTTCTTTAACTTTAGGATACAAGAAGAATAGAGCAATCATATTAGGAAATACAAGTCCCAATATCATTGCATCTGAGAATCCCCATACTGAACTCATATCACCAGCAGCTCCTACGATGACGAATCCTAGGAATAGTAGCTTGTATATTAAATCAGCAGTTTTGCCTTTTCCAAAAAAGTACTTCCATGATTGAAGGCCGTAGTAAGACCATGATATCATCGTTGAAACTGCGAACAAGACTACACATAAGGTAAGGAAGCCTCCAGCAAAAGGTATGTAAGCCCCAAAAGCTTTTGATGTAATACCTGCACCAAATAAAGTCTCACCATCGATGAGAACACCTCCATTTCCATCACCACCATATACAAACTGCTCGCCACCTTGGTTGAATATGATAATAACTAAGGCAGTCATCGTACAAATAACAACCGTGTCTATGAATGGCTCTAGAAGAGCAACAAGACCTTCCGATGCAGCATACTTTGTTTTAACAGCGGAGTGCGCTATAGAGGCTGAACCAGCACCGGCTTCATTCGAAAAGGCCGCTCTTTGAAAGCCAACTATCAGTACTCCAAACAAACCACCAAGACCTGCTTGTGGTGAAAAAGCTTGAGAAAAAATCTGTCCGAAAGCATCATCTATATAAGAGAAGTTTACACCTAAGATATAAAGACACGCAAGGATATAGAGAACCGCCATGAAGGGAACAACCTTCTCTGTTACAGAAGCAATTCTCTTGATACCACCTATGATGATTATCCCAATAAATATGCACATCACCAGACCGATGATGGTTCTAGCACTTCCACCTGTAAAATTGAAAAATGCTGCTAACTCCTGAGCCGCTTGGTTGGATTGAGCCATATTACCACCGCCAAATGAAGCACCGATACAGATAAATGCGAATATGCCTGCCAGGATTTTTCCTAGAGTAGCAAAACCTCTTTCTTCCAAACCACGGCTCATGTAATACATGGGTCCACCATAAACAGTACCATCTGGTCCTATAGTCCTATACTTAACTCCTAAGGTACACTCAACAAACTTTGTAGACATTCCAAGGAGTCCGCATATGATCATCCAAAATGTAGCTCCAGGACCACCTATGGCAATTGCCAAAGCGACACCGGCTATATTTCCATTACCTACTGTGCCAGATACCGCAGTAGCCAATGCTTGAAAATGACTAACCTCTCCATCTTGACTCTCATCTCTGATCGTATCTACGATATCGCCAGATTCGATATTGACATTTGCTCCTTCTTGAAGGCCATGACCTTCTAGCTCATCATATTTACCACGAACTACATTTATTGACGTACCAAATCTGCGGATATTTATGAAACCAAAGTAAATCGTGAAAAACAATGCTCCAATAACTAGGAGAATGATAATTGATGGCACCGGTTGACCAAATATTGCTTCCGAACCAGGAAAATTATGAAGTACGATGGCCAGAGAAACGTCGGCTATCGGTGTAAATGCATCATTAATGATCTCATCCCAACCTCGAGACGTAGATTCTTGACCAAATATTGAGACTGTTGACAGGATTGCTGCCAAGAAAACTAGTGATTTTTTAAGCATAACAGTTTTGTAGAAAGAGGTAAGATATCCAGTCCCAGTCACATGAACAAATCTTACTTCCTAAACCACCTCCCCACCACAGCTACTTCCTGCTCCTGCAGTACAGCCATAGCAGTGCTGATTGATCACGATTTCGCGATCCATCAGCTTCTCGAGATCGAAGTCATCGATGTGTTGGATAGGATTGGCGACTTTAAGATCGAGCATCTGGTTAAAGTCACAATCGTAGATATAGCCCTCCCAGCTTACTGAGATAGTATTCTTGCACATCACACCATCTAGCGTCATAGGATTAAATGCTTCTACCAGCTCGCTCATGTATGAGAGATAATTACCACTCTCTAGTAGATAGTCTAAAAACCTACTGATAGGTAGGTTGGTGATGGCAAAGAGATTATTGAACTCGATGTCGTACTTTCTCTTGAGTTGTCTTTTGAACTCAGCCTCAAGTACCATCTGATCACCTGGTAGAAATGCACCAGAAGGATTGTAGACGAGATCCAAGATCAGGTCAGTTCCTTCTTTGCCGTAGCCTACGGCATTCAGTTTTTTCAGAGCTGCGATGCTATCCTCAAATACACCGTCACCTCTCTGTCCATCTGTACGCGACTTGTTAAAGTAGGGTAGAGAGGAGATGACCTGTACCTTGTTTTCAGCAAACCATTCTGGGAGATACTCGTACTTCTTATGAGCCATCAGAATCGTAAGGTTACATCTGTCCATCACATGAGAGCCTGCCTTCACGCATTCTTCTACAAACCACTTGAAGTGAGGGTTCATCTCTGGTGCACCACCTGTTATATCTACTTTAGGGATCTTATACTTGGTGATGATCTCAAGGCACTTTTCTAGTGTCTCACGAGACATATTCTCTTCCTTGCGATCAGGACCTGCATCCACATGACAGTGAGCACAAGTCTGGTTACATAGCTTTCCGATGTTAAGCTGAAATATATCAATAGGATCAGGACGTAAAGTAGGTCTACCTGCGGCAGTTATTTGGTCCTTAAAGGACACGAACTGATCACTTAGCAGATCTTTATCGTTCAGCACTTGAAGTTGATGAAAAGAGTCTGATAAATCAGCCTGTCTTCTCTTCAGACTTACTCCTTTTTGTTTTATAGCCATATTCTGTCAGTTGTAAACCGAGTTTACATGATTTTCTTTTTCACGTGGTTCATCATTTGAACTCCGTATACGAGAGCCGCTCCACTCTTGATTGCTGCTGCCACATGTACAGCTTCCATCATTTGCTCCTCATCTGCTCCTTTCTGGAGAGAAGCGCTGCTATAGGCATCTATACAGTAAGGACATTGGACAGCATGAGCAACCGCTAATGCTATGAGCGCCTTTTCTCTTTCCGTTAGTGCACCCTCTTTAAAGACAGTACCGTAGTAGTCGAAAAACTTCGTACCCATCTCCTCTGACCATTCAGTGATGTTTTTAAACTTTTTGAGATCGTCAGAATTGAAATAAGAATCGCTCATTTTGCATATTTTTCTAGGCGCTTTGACGTTTGAATAGTCAATACCCCTTATAATCAGTGGAAAATGTTCTTTAATTGATGCGGCAAGATATCCTCTTCTACCTTCTCCTCCTATTATTTATCTCTTGCGATAACAAAGGAATCAACGAAGATGGTGACAATCTGCAAGTTAAAATCAAATATGGTAGCGGTGACGACTTTTCATATGAAGAGAAAGATAGCACCATATATTTCGCTCCATATCCTTTCAGCGTAGGTCACCTCTCTAGCAGTGAGGACTCCAAAGAGGTGATGGTCATCGCCAAGCGCCTTGATAAAGGAGATCGCATCGATATTATACCGCTTGCCAAATTATCACTAGAACATCTGTCAGGCGAGAAGCAAACGATCATCTTAGCGACCCCTGAAGACGCTAATCTTGCGATTATGTCAGCTAATAGCTTCGATGATTTCATAGTATCCCAGTTTAGTTTGAAACAAATAGTTGAATTTTGGTATTCTAATCGCTATGGATTGCAAGGGACACGAGTTCTAGGATGGTCTCCTGCAAGCGTAGAAGATCTTGCCCTATGAATATGACATGCAGACGATAACTAAAGAAAAAAAGAGTAGTCATTGCTTTATGAAGCCCACTGATCTGCCGAGCAACATCTCACTTTCTTCATGGGGACTTGAAGCCGACTTATATACAAGTATAGATGAGATACAATCTACTTGGGACTCTCTTGTGGTTGATGAGTATTTCGCTCAAGGCAAATATCTTAAGACTCTGGAGAGCACTAATCCAGATCATCTGAAAAATGTCTATGTAGTACTCCAAAAGGATCAACAACTCGTTGGAGCTGTACTCCTCCAAAGTCTAGTCCTTAATATGTCGGAGAGCTTCGACTATGATAACTACTCGACTAATAAATCTTTCGTGTCGCGACTGTGGCAAAGGTTCAGACAGATGATGATCTCTCTTATCACCGTGAGGATGCTCACTGTTGGTAATCTTTATCTCACTGGTCAGTACGGTATCTTTCTGTCTGATGAGCTAGGAGATAGTGAGACGAAGTATAAGATCCTCGATGATCTCATCAAGCTCTTTAAGAAAGAGTTTCGAAAGACGCCTTATAGATTTAGTGGCATACTCTATAAAGACTTCTTCGATAATCTCCAGACGTCAAGACCTAAGGAACTCGGGCTTTGTCCTTTCAAGATAGATCCTAATATGATCTTAGAGATAAGACCGTCGTGGTTGAGTTTTGATGACTATCTGCTTGATATGAAAAGCAAGTATCGCGTCAGACTTAAAAATGCAATCAAGAAATTCAAACCAATAGAAAGAAAGATACTCTCCTTAGAAGATGTAGCTACACATAATAGTGACATGTACAGTCTGTATTCTGAGATTCTTGAGGGGTCTGGCTTCGTACTTGCGATGGGTAGAGAGAACTACTTCGAAGAACTAAAAAGACAACTCGGAGATGCGCTTCAAGTCACCGGTTACTTTCTGGATGGTAAGCTTGTTGGATTCTATACTTGGGTGATGGAAGGAGATAAAATGGACTCACACTTTATAGGATTCAAAAAAGACATCAATAACAAGTATCAAATTTATCTGAACATTCTACTCGATCTTGTTCGCGATGGGATCAATCAAAAGGCCTCTTCGATCTACTATTTCAGGACTGCTTTAGAAATCAAAAGTTCTGTGGGAGCGGAACCCCATGATATGACGTGCTACTACAAGCAAATGAATCCTCTCCTTAATAAGCTAGTGCCGCCCATCTTCGATTACTTCATACCTCAGCAGTCTTGGAAGCAAAGGCACCCTTTTAAAGGTTAGCCGTTATAATCCGTTGGCGGATAATTATCATAGTTAAAGAGTACTAGTTCTTCCTTCGAAAAGTCTGGTGCCTTTTCAGCACTCAAGTCTTCCACATCATAAGAGTTACTTGTTCTCCAAAACAATGAGAATCCGAAAAGCACTAAGACTGAGGCAGCTACCATCCAAGGCCTCCATATGGAAGCAGTAGCACTCTGTGGTATATCGTCATCAAGTCTGCGCTCGAGTCTTCTCCAGAGCTCAGGACGCACTTCTACCTCCTTGTCAGTCTCTGACCTTCGAATGAAATCATCTATATTTTCCATGTATTCACGTCTCTCTATGCTGAGTTTCGCAACTCAGATTTTTTTTTAATCAGGAGTTGGAGTTTCTTTCTTGCTAAGATCAGCTGTGACTTCGATGTGTTCACGCTGACTCCTAGCATCTCTGCTATCTCCCTATGTTTATAACCTTCTATCACATAAAGGTTAAATACTGTTCTATATCCCGTAGGCAGTTCGTCTAGTAGATCGATCAACTCTTCATATACCAAGTGATCTACGAAGTCCACTTTGGGGTGATGGATATCGCTATCGAGCTCCACTGTAAGGTGCTGGGATTTTGATTTTCGGATCTCCATCAAGCACTCATTGACCATGATCCTTTTCATCCATCCTTCGAAGCTTCCTTGTTGATTGAAGGAATCTACCTTGGATAAGACCTTATAAAATCCATGGATCATCACATCTTCTGCGATATCTAATTGTCGAAGGTATCGCCGACAGATAGAGAGCATAAGCGGAGCATAGCGGATGTATAATTCATTCTGGGCTTGCCTATCGCCTCTCTTGCATCCTTGTATGATATGATCCTCTACCATCGCCATTACTAAGATAGATGATAATAGGATGGGTTTTGGTGTATGATACTTGGACATTTTTATGGTCATCAAAGTGGTCATTTTGAAGTCTAGCTCAGTAGCCAACATTTGCGAAAGCGGATAAATTAAAAGTAAGATGAGCTGGGACGAAATTTGGTTACTTTTGCAAGAGAAAAAGGGTGTTATGCAGATCATCGATGGAGTATATCAATATAGCGGAGGTGTCAAAGTTCAAGACATAGCTGCTAAGTACGACTGTCCACTTTATGTCTATGACTTTGATGTGGTGAAGCGACAATATGATCGCCTCGTCTCAGCATTTGAAGGAATCCCGCTGAAGATTAATTATGCCTGTAAGGCGATGACTAATCAAGCTATGCTCAAGCTGATACGTGGTTTAGGTGCAGGCCTAGATGCTGTCTCTATACAGGAGGTAAAGCTTGGTTTACATGCTGGCTTTAGTCCTGAGGAGATTCTATATACACCTAACTGTGTGTCCATGGAGGAGATGGAAGCTGCAGTTGCACTTGGAGTTAAGGTCAATGTAGATAACATCTCGATGCTAGAGCAATTTGGTCAGCGGTTCGGTGGATACCCACTTTGTCTTAGGATCAATCCGCATATCATGGCAGGTGGTAACTCTAAGATTTCAACTGGTCATATAGACTCTAAGTTTGGTATCTCTTTTCACCAGTTACCACTAGTGGAGCGCATCGTTAAGGCTACAGGCATTAAGGTAGAAGGACTACATATGCATACGGGTTCTGAGATTCTCGATGCAGAGGTATTCTTAAGAGGTGCGGAGATCTTGCTAGGTACTGCATCTGTATTTCCAGACCTGGAGTATGTTGACTTTGGCAGTGGATTTAAAGTGCCTTATAAGGAGCATGATATAGAAACCGATATAGAGGAACTAGGTCTTAAGATAGTTGAGAGATTCAAGGAGTTCTGTAAGGACTATGGTCGGGAGATCACGCTGAAGTTTGAGCCCGGTAAATACCTCGTCAGTGAGGCAGGTACTTTTTTAGCAAAGGTCAATGTGATCAAGCAAACAACCTCGACCATATTTGCAGGCATCGATAGTGGATTAAATCATCTGATTCGTCCGATGTTTTACGACTCATATCATCGCATCCTGAACGTCTCTAAGACGGAAGGTAAGAGCCGTATCTATACAGTGGTAGGCTACATCTGTGAGACCGATACTTTCGGAGTAAATCGTAAGATCATGGAGATCCAAGAAGGGGATACACTTGCTTTTTTGAATGCTGGCGCATACTGCTACTCCATGAGCTCTAATTATAACTCGCGTTACCGTCCAGCCGAAGTGCTGATATATGAGGGCAAGGATTATCTGATCCGCAAGAGAGAGACATTTGACGATTTACTTAGAAATCAGTTAGAAGTCAGCCTGCCAGTTTTTGAAGGTCAGGAGGCCTAGTCTTTATCATCACGACATCATTTTGATCATTACACTTTCGTAAATACTATGAGCGAATTAGCATCTAGATATAATCCTAAAGAGGTAGAAGAAAAATGGTATGCTCACTGGGAGGAGAAGGGCTACTTCTCATCAACTCCTGATGAGCGAGAAGCTTATAGCATCGTCATACCACCACCTAATGTGACAGGCATCCTCCACATGGGACACATGCTCAATAATACGGTCCAAGACATCTTGATCCGCAAGGCTCGATTAGATGGAAAAAATGCTTGCTGGGTACCGGGTACTGATCACGCGTCTATAGCAACTGAGGCCAAGGTCGTGAGGATGCTTAGAGAGAAAGGCATCAAAAAATCAGACCTAACTCGTGTTGAGTTTTTGAAGTATGCGTGGGAATGGACAGATAAATATGGAGGTATCATCCTCAAGCAGCTGCGTAGACTTGGCGCATCTTGTGACTGGGAGCGTACAGCATTTACGATGGATGAACCGAGGTCTGAGTCTGTGATACAAGCTTTCGTTGATCTGTATGATCGTGGAAAGTTATATCGGGATTATCGGATGGTCAACTGGGACCCGGAAGGACAGACTGTACTATCTAATGAAGAAGTACTCTATAAAGACGAGACGACGCGACTTTGTCATGTCAGATATCACGTAGAGGGTACGGATGAGTATGTAGTCATAGCGACGACTAGACCAGAGACGATTATGGGAGATACGGCGGTAGCTGTACATCCAGATGATCCGCGATATGCTCACCTCAAAGGGAAGAAAGTCATCGTACCGATCGTAGGTCGATCAGTACCGATCATCTTTGATGACTATGTTGACATAGAGTTTGGGACAGGTGCTTTAAAGGTTACTCCAGCTCACGATACCAATGATTATGATATCGGCAAGCGACATGATCTTGAGACGATAGATGTATTGAACCCTGATGGCACCTTAAGTGAAGCAGCACAGGTTTATATAGGTGAGGATAGAGTAGTAGCTCGAAAGAAGGTCATCAAGGATCTTGAAGCGCATGACCTCATCGAGAAGATAGAAGACTATACACACAGTGTAGGAAGGTCTGAGAGAACCGATGCTGTAGTCGAACCACGATTATCACTACAGTGGTATGTGGATATGAAGTCCTTAGCTGAGCCAGCGCTAAAGGCGGTGATGGAAGACGATATAGAGTTTTTTCCAAAGCAACAAAAAAATACCTACAGACACTGGATGGAAAATATCCGCGACTGGTGTATCTCACGTCAGCTTTGGTGGGGCCATCGGATACCGGCCTATTACTATAAAGACGATGTCTTTGTAGCTGTCACAGAAGAGGAAGCTCTAGCTAAGGCTCGTGCTAAGCATGGTCCTATGCTAGATGTCTCTGATCTAAGACAAGATGAAGATGTACTTGATACATGGTTTTCTTCATGGCTCTGGCCGATCAGTTGTTTCCATGGTTTTCAGTCTAAGGAAGAAGTAGATTATTACTTTCCAACTTCGATTTTGGTAACTGGTTGGGACATTATCTTTCTCTGGGTAGCCCGCATGATCATGTCAGGTTATGAGTGGAGAGATGACAAAGCTTTCAAGGAAGTGTACTTCACGGGCATGGTCCGTGATCAGCAGCGACGCAAGATGAGTAAGTCATTAGGTAACTCTCCTGATGCATTAGGACTGATTGATACATTTGGTGCCGATGGAGTTAGATTTGGTGTGCTCTCTTCTTCTCCAGCAGGAGGGGATCTACTCTTCGATGAGAAGCTGTGTGAGCAAGGCCGAAACTTCTGTAATAAGATGTGGAATGCCCTAAGGTTAGTCGAAGGTTGGCCCGTAGAAGAAAAGCCTCAACCTACAGAAAATGGTGTGGCCATAGAGTGGATAAATGCACGACTCTCACAGCTGATAGCTGATACGAATCAAGACTACGAAAAATATAGACTCTCGGATGTCACGATGAAACTCTACTCTTTTGTCTGGACAGATTTCTGTTCTTGGTATTTGGAGATGATTAAACCAGAATACGGAGGGTCAATAGACCGGAGTACACTAGAGGCGACGAGAAGTATCTATCAGTCTATCTGCACACTGCTACACCCATTGATGCCCTTCATAACAGAAGAGATCTGGCATATCCTAGATAAGGAGGCATCTACTGACTGTATTCTCTCTAGCTATCCTAAAGAGGCAGAGTACAGTGATAAGGTGATAGATACGATAGAGTCTCTCAAACTTCTTGTCAGCAAGATCAGAGACGTGCGCAATGCCCAACAGCTCAAGCCAAAAGAAAAGCTATCGCTATCCGTAGAAAAATCCGGTAAGAACTTATTAGAACACAGTGATTGTCATGCGCTTCTTGAAAAGCTCGCATTCGTCGATGCTATGGATATAGTAGAAACGTTGCCTTCTAATGGAGCGGGTTTCATGAGCGATAACGAAAAATATTTCCTCCAGTTTGATCGGGAGATAGATGTAGAGGCTGAGCGAGAAAAGCTTCAAGGTGAATTAGATTATGCTAAAGGTTTTGTCTCTTCAGTAGAGAAGAAACTCGCTAATGAGAAGTTTGTAAGTGGTGCTCCTGAAGCAGTAGTCAATAAGGAAAGACAGAAGCTAGCTGATGGATTAGAAAGGGTCCGAATCCTTAAAGAAAGTCTTTCTTCTCTAGGTTAATAGACTGCATCTAGCTCCGGATTGAGGATTATAACAACATGAGCTTGAACGGATTTGGTTAAAATCGACAGAAGTTGATGTCTCACAATGCATTGTGGCCGACATTTTGAAACCCGATGATCTCATACTCGCTATTTTTAAGATTTATCTACTGAGTATCCTGTGAGCATTAGTCATTTTTATATAGTTGATATCCTAATTTATACGGTATAGAACATCTAGAGTAAACCATTAGGCTGTTTTATATAATTATCAAGAATCGAGGAAATTGAAAATTCTGAATAGAAAGTAACTTTCTCTTTTTCAATACATTGACTACCTCAGTTTTTTCATGAATTTCTAGTCGGATAAAGATTTTAACACTTTTTCCTACACATATTAATTATAAACATGTTTTGCAACTATATGTGTAATGTCTTCAGGGTATTCTAATTACAAAGGTAGCTATCCTATATATAAATAAATACTCTTTGTAAACCTCTCCACTCTATTTTCTAGTTCCTTTAGGAAGTTTTGGTTGTTTACATTTATTCTATAAGTGATTGATTGTCAGCTTATTATACCATATATAGGGTATGTGAAGAATGGCTGCTTTTTATAATTCGATCGCTTGTGTTTTGAAGGAAAGTATGACCATGAAACAAGTATTATTGAAAAAGATAATTCGAGGTTATATTCAAGACTATGTAAGAAGAGGGGTATTCAATAGATTCGCGATTTTCTCTTTGATCATGTTTTTGTCTATAACTTCATTAAAGGCAGATCACTTCTGGTATGTGAACAGTTTGACGATTGTAGAGAACCCCGTTGGATCAGGTATATATCAGATCGACTACACCTTCACTGTGTCCGGTGCAACAGTTAAGAGATTCTATTGGGAGCTCTTTGTTGTAGAATCAGGATGTTCATTCAACGACGGATTTACTGAAGAATTTACTGGTTGCACCCTCCTTGGAGATCTGCCAAACGGCGATCATGCAGGCACCCTCGCAACAGGCATAAGACTTTGTCCGGGTAAAACATACGATGCTATCCTTTATACAAGAAGAAGAGGAGATTGTAGAAGTGATAATACCAATGGATCTGGAGGCTCTAATCCAGCATCATGTAATGCTAATGTATGTAGCGACGCGACATGTGGATGTCCTGAAGATCGTGCAGGAGCAGCGACGCCTCTTGGATTACTTACGAAACATCCAGGCATTGCAGGAGGAGATCCTGCCAACATATGGGCTGGCGCTCCACTCAATACGCTTGGAGATACACCATCTTTTGATGGTAACTGGGCATACCTAAGGACTACACTTACTGGTAATGGACTGCCGGACTACAATATTTCTTTTGACATAGATTTCGATGATTGTTTTGGAGATTTTGATGTCTCCGCGGCGTTTGATGAAACCGACGGTCAGGTCATCGATGAAGACCTAGGGTCTGCATCAGTGAGATGTGGTGTTCCCATATTTGTGACCTATAACGCAGCTAATAACTGTGGTGTCGGGTTCCCAGGTAACACCTTTGAGATAGTAGATAACTCGACTATAGGTTCTAACGACTTGGGTTCTAACAACTTCAATCTGCCTATGGGTACAGATATCAATGTTGATGGACGATTTGAAAGCTTTACAAACGCACAAGCGATAGGTAAGGTCTGTCAAGATGGGATCTTGAGCCTCAATATGATTAATGCTCCCTGTAGTGCAGAGATGACGACAGATGCTACGGTGAGCGTAGATGTGGAAGTAAGATATCCCACCTCTAATTTTGCTACGCCTACGCGAGTAAATTGTTCTGACATGTGTGGTCAAGATCTGGTGTTAACAGGAAGCCCACAGTGGAATACAACTGGAGTCAATATGGGAGCATCTACAACATTGGAGATAGAGGATTTTCCAGATAACTTCTACAGCTTTGACTGGTCTGGTCAGATATGTACACCTATGATCAGTGCTGATGATTGTGATGAAGGATCAGGCATGGTCATGATTGATAATTGTGCTTCTTGTGGAGTATACGATATCACCTATGAGATAGTGAATGATAGTTGTGGTACTTGCTCAACGACTACAACGAAGCAGGTTCAGATAGTATCTCCAGTGATCACCAATGTCTCCGCGAATATAACGATGTGTGGTTTGATTACTCCTGTGATTACCTTCGATGTGGTCGAGTGTAATCCTGCTACAGGTGCTGCGACTGCTACACCATATACAGGGGTAGGAGAGATGATGTTAGAACGATCAGATAACCCAGGTGTGTTTGTACCCGTGGCAAGCCCAGGAGATGTCATGCCTAGTGAAACTGTCATGTTTACTCCACATTGGATATTCGATGATTGTGCCTCTTGTAACGCCGTGGGACCTCCAGTTACAGTTACATCAATAGGTTTACTAGAAGTAATGTGTCCTGCAGATTTGGACTTAGGAACCTTTGATTGTAGTAATCTAGCTACGATACCTCCACCACCGACTACACAAGCAGCAGCAGCGGCGGCTCCATATAATATAGAATTCGGTACTGACCCTTGTGGTACGATCATCGTCATGTCAGCAGATGACGCGGTCCCCGATCCATGTACGCTTGCCGATCAGATCATCACCAGAACGATCACGGTGATAGACGATCAAGATGGTAATGGTGTTCAGAATGATATGGAGATGATGGCAGAGTGCGTATACACATTTACAATAGTGGATGCCTTTGTATCACCAGCTTTAGTGGGCATGCCAACTGATGAGGATATCACCTGTGATGTGCCTCCTGTAGCCACTACTTTGGCGTTTACTAATAATGGAACAAACGCATGTCTATCACAAGGTATGGTGACATCAACACTGACGGCATATCCAGGTATATGTGGTGGAGAAGTAACTGAGACCTGGACGATCCCTTCCAGTGATAATTGTGATCGAGGAGATATCGTCACATCAAGAACTATAACTATACTTCCTCCAGATCCTCCGGTGATCACTTGTCCTGCTAACGCGACTGTAGAGTGCGCAGCAGACATCGTCGTCGGGGTAGCCACTGCCACGACGAGCTGTGGAGCTATGGTGACGATAACTAATACGATGCCAACCCTAGCCACCGGTGATGCCGACTGTCCTGGAGCAACTTATGAGATAACATATACTGCTGAAGATGAGTGTGGTGGCATAGTCATGTGTACCCAGATATTCACCATAGCTAATGATCCACCGATGATCACGGCTCCCGCAGATGCAGTAGTCGAATGTGCTGATGATATAATGCAGGGCACACCCACCACAGTAATCTCTTGTACACTCGGAGCAACTGTTAGTCCCGTTGGGCCAACCCTTGTTAGTGGTATGGCAGATTGCCCTGGAGCAACTTATGAGATAGTCTACACCGTTACTGATGATTGTGATCGAGAGGCTGTGGATACTCAGACCTTTACTATTGCTAATGATCCTCCAACCATAGATTGTCCTGAGAATGAGATAGTCGAGTGCTTCACAGATATAGCTGTTGGTACGCCAACTATCACATCTAGTTGTATGCTTGGAACAAATCTAGCCACAGTGGGACCGACGTTAGTCTCAGGAGATGCAGATTGTCCTGGAGCCATCTATCAAATAACTTATACGGCCACCGATGACTGCGGAAGAGAGGTCACTTGTAATCAAACATTCACGATAGCTAATGATCCTCCAGTGATCACTCCTCCAGTTAATATGACTGTTACATGCTTTGCAGATATAGCTGCAGGTACAGCCACTGCTACAAGTAGCTGTACTCTAGGGCTTACTTCTATAACATCTACAACAGCTACACTTACAGGTGGAGTAGATCTATGCGATGGAGCGACTTATGAGATAGTCTATAGTGTAACTGATGACTGCGGTCGTACCGCTATGGCTACACAGATATTTACCTTGAGTAATATGGGACCTGCTATTACAGCATGCCCAGCTGATGAAGACGTCGTTTGTATGGATGATATCATGGCGAATGCAGCCGGTGTTGTCTTTACAACAGATTGTGGTCTTGGTGCGACAGTGACACCAGGGGCGATAACTCCTGGAGCCGCTAATAGTGCTTGTGGAGAATTAAATGGCGATACATATACGATCACCTATACAGTTGTAGATGACTGTGGAAGGATGACCAGTTGCGATCAGACTTTTAGCATCACGAGTAGTCCACCTACTATCACTTGCTTACCTAATATCACAGTGATCGGATGTGATGCTTCTGATGCACCAGCGCCAGATCCATCTTTGATCACAGGTACAGATCAGTGTAATATGATCACCGCCTCCTTTGTGATGGATACAGAGACTGGTACGGGTTGCCCAGGTGATCCACTTGTGATCTCAAGAACCTATCGAGTAACTAATGAATGTGACGTATCAACCGACTGCACACAGTTGATCACTATATTAGATGATATCCAGCCAAGTATCACTATAGACGTTCCTGTGGTGAATGTAAGTTGTGAGGAGATGCCTCCTCTGCCAGTAGTCACTGTCACAGATAACTGTACTTCAGTAGCAGATATAACTATAGACTTTTCTCAAGATACACTGACCGTGATCTGTCCTGGTAACTTTATGATACAACGGACTTGGATAGCAACAGATGAGTGTGGTAATATGGATACAGTAACTCAAGATGTGGGAGTATTCGATATGACGACTCCAACCTTCTTGAATGTCCCAGCAGATACCACTATATCATGTATTGATATGGTGCCTCCAGCGGTGGACCCAGAAGTCGATGAAAATTGTAATGTGCAGATGCCAGAGCTCCTAGAGACAACTGTACCTGGAGCGTGTCCTGGTGAGTTGATTATCACAAGAACATTTTCTGTAGAGGATAGCTGTATGAATATGGTATCATTCACTCAGACGATCATGGTGATAGATACGATACCACCAACGATAACTTGTCCCGCTGCTGAATCAATCATCGGCTGTGACGCTGCTGATGCACCTGCTCCAGATATTACTGCGGTGACAGCAGCAGACCAATGTAGCGATGTAACAGTTACACATGAAGGAGATGTCGCATCGGGTAGTGGATGTCCGGGTGACCCTCTTGTTATCATGCGTACCTATCGAGCTACTGATGAATGCGGAAACTTCACAGAGTGTACTCAGGTCATATCCATAATGGACAATGTACCACCAGACATGATCACATGTCCTGCCGATATAGTAGTTATAGGCTGTGGTGTAACTGATGCACCGGCTCCTGATATCTCGCTTGTAATGGCTACTGATAACTGCTCTACGCCGGTTATCTCTTTCATACAAGATACCCCCGCAGGCACAGTTTGCCCTGGAGATACATTAGTCATAACAAGACTCTATAGAGCTACTGATGCATGTGGTAATACCACAGACTGTATGCAACTCATCCGAATCGTTGATAACATTTCACCAGTGATTACTTCATGCCCTGCAGATATGACGATCAGTTGTCTTGCAGATGTACCACCTGCTACACCAGAAGATGTCTCAGCCACAGACAATTGTGGTCTACCTATGACTGCAACTACGCTTACTACTACCGAGAATGGAGGAAGCGGCTGTGTCGGAGATCCATTTATCATTACTTATACCTATCAAGTCTTAGATGCTTGTGATAATGCGACAACTTGTATGCAGACTATCACAGTGATAGATGATGCGGCTCCAGTTATAACGGCTTTCCCAGCGGATGTGACAGTCATGTGCCCATCAGAAGTTCCGGCTCCTGATGCAACGGCTATAGTGTCTACAGATAATTGTGGAGTTGCTTCTACGATGTTGATCAATACAGAAGATACAAGCAGTCCTGACTGCTCGGTTAATCCATACACAGTATCCTATACATATGAAGTGCTAGATGCTTGTGGTAATAGCGACACCCATATACAGACGATCACAGTTAATGATATTACACCCCCAGTTCTTAGTGCTACTCCTGCTAACATCACGGTGACATGCTTTGCGGATGTGCCCGGTGATCAAGGAATCACTGCCACAGATAACTGTGCGAATGTGGGTGAAGTAATGTTCATGCAGTCAACTCCGGGAACTTGCTCAGGTGATGATACGATCATGAACACATGGACAGTAGAAGACTGTGTAGGTCTAATTACTACGTATACTCAGATAGTTACAGTTGATAATAATATGGCACCAGTGCTGAGCGAGATGCCGGCAGATATAAATGTAATGTGCTTAGCCGATGTGCCCGGAGATCCAGGGGTTACGGCCACAGATAACTGTGGTGAAGACCTCATAGTTACTTTCACGCAAAGTGCACCAGGTGCTTGTCCGGGTAATGATATGATCACGAACACATGGACTGTTACTGACTGTGCTGGAAATCCGACCACTCACGTCCAGACGATCACTATAGAAGATACAACACCGCCTGTATTAAGTCCTCAACCAGGAGACCTTGTGGTTATGTGCCAAAGTGATGTACCTGGAGACCCTGGAGTTACGGCCATCGATAATTGTGGTGAGATGCTGACAGTGTCTTTCATGCAAAGTCCTCTTGACCCATGTGTGGGTAGCGGAACTATCACTAATACGTGGATAGTGACAGACTGTGCTGGTAATATGGCCACACATACACAGACGATTATTGTAGACGATACCACACCTCCAGTGTTAAGTGCTATGCCTGGAGATCTTACTGTATCATGTCATGCAGATATACCTGGAGATCCAGGAGTTACGGCTACAGATAATTGTGGTGAGACGGTGATGGTGTCATTTAACCAGTCTCCACTTGGAGTCTGTCCCGGTAGCGATGTCATAACTAATATCTGGACAGTAACTGACTGTGCAGGTAATGTCACAAGTCATACCCAGACAGTCACTGTAGAAGATACTTCAGATCCGATACTAAGTGCTCTACCTGGGGACCTTATGGTAGTCTGTAGAGTAGACGTACCGGGTGACCCTGGTATAACCGCCACCGATAACTGTGGAGAAGTCTTGACCGTAGTATATGTACAATCTTCACCTGGACCATGTGAGGGTAACGACGTTATAACCAATACATGGACCGTCATGGACTGTGCTGGAAATGATACTACTCATGTACAGACCATAACCATCTTAGATGGTATAGCACCTATAGCTCCTGCGGATGAATCAACAACCGTTAATTGTCTGCTCAATGCGATTGTACCACCAACACCACCTAGTGTTGTAGATAATTGTGGCAGTACTATCTCACCGACTGGTCCTGTTGAAGGTCCTGACCCGGTATGTGTAGGTGCAGGTACGAAGACATTTACTTGGACTTATACTGATTGTGCAGGCAATGTCGATACGTATACGTTTACATATACCATCGTAGACATAACAAGACCAGACTTCAATGTTACACCAGCTGATGTTACGCTTAACTGTGAAGATGCGATACCATTTACACCTACAGTTGTAGGTCTCGATATATGCGAGGGAACACTACCTGTAACATTTACGGAAGTGATAGAAGGCGATATGGACGACTGTCCTAATGACTTTACAATCACAAGAACATGGACAGTAGAAGACTGCGCTGGCAATATGAACAGCCAAACTCAGGTGATCACAGTAGTGGATATAGAGGCACCAACCATCACTTGTCCTGCTGATGTAACTATCATAGGATGTGATATATCTGCAGCACCGCCAGTAGATATATCGACGGTTACGGCTTCTGATAATTGTGGTGATCCGACCGTCACATTTGTAAGTGATGTCGTTACTGGTGAAGGTTGTCTAGGTGATACTTTAATGATAACAAGAACCTATAGAGCAACAGATGCATGTGGTCAGAGTACAGACTGTGTGCAGCTTATCAAGATAGTGGATGATATACCACCAGTAGTGACAGGTATCGCAGACTTAACTGTGGATTGTAATGCAGATGTTATAGGCCTATTTGCAGCTTGGATCGCCAGTAACGGCGGAGGTACGGCTACTGATAATTGTATGGATGTAGTATGGACTACGATACCAGCAGTACCAGTCCTTACCACGATGACGGGAGAGACATGTATCACATTTGTCGCATCCGATCGATGTGGTAATCAGACGAGTCAAGAAGCATGCTTTAATATTAACTGTTCATCCATAATAAAAGAATTTGTCCTCAATCAGGATGGTGATGGCAGTATGGATCTGAGTGATGGAGACATCTTAGAGTATAGGATTACTTATACTAATGAAGGGTCCACAGATCTGACGAATGTCACTGTCATAGATAATCTTATCACACCATCATCGATGTCTTGTGCGGTTCTTGCACCAGGAGCATCATGTGTGCTAGAAGGAACTTATACAGTCACTGCTGCCGATATATTGGCTGGTATGGTTATGAATGTAGCTACAGGAGATTCTGATGAGACGACTCCTATAGATGACGATATAACTCTTCCGGTTCCCACTTCTTTGATAGACATAACCAAGCAAGCCCCGACGTTACTCACAGACAATGACGGTAGTGGGGATATGAGTGCCGGAGACGTGATAGAATACACGATTATAGTAACGAATACAGGAGATGCGAATCTAACGAACGTCGTTGTAAATGATCCTTTGTTGACTCCACCATCGATGACATGTCCTTTACTAGGACCTTCTCAACAATGCATATTAACAGGCACTTATATCATACAGTCATCTGACTTGATGGCAGGCTCGATAGAAAACATAGCCTCTGGTAATAGTACACAGACACCGGAAGTAATGGATACTGTTGAGATTGACTTACCGTTGCCTGCTCTTACAATAGTAAAAACTCCTCCTATTAATGGCGATCAGGATATATCTAACGACGTTAGTCTAGGTGATATACTGACATACACGATCACAGCGACTAATACTGGTACAGCAACTCTAACCAATGTGAATATCACTGATAATCTCATTACACAAGTTGGAGGAACCTCTCCATGTGCTGTCGTATTGCCTGGTGAGGTATGCACCTTCATCGGAGAGTATGAGATCACTCTTGCAGATATAGATCTTGGTGAGATACAGCAGATCACCAATGTTGCATCTGTATCCTCTGATCAAACTTCAGAAGTAGCTGATAGTACTACGATCGCAGTTCCTAATCCGAATTTAGAGATCGATAAGAGTGCAGGTGTTCTATCTGGAGATTTAGACGGTAGTGGAGACATCAGTCTCTTCGATGAGATTACTTATACCATCGTAATAGCGAATACAGGCAATGCCAACCTAGTAGGTATCAGAATCGTGGATCCATTTTTAACACCTAGTATCGCTACATGCGATCTCATAGCACCTGGAGAGACATGCACTTTAGTTGGTGTTCATATCGTAACTGCTGATGACTTGGCTAATGGATCTTTTACTAATTCAGCGATAGGTACGTCTACCATTCCTCCATTGGAGATGATGGATACATCTGCTATTACCATCCCGTCACCAAGTCATAGCATGAGTAAGTCACCACCGATCTTGCTGACAGATAGCGATGGTAGTATGGATATAAGCGCCGGAGATGAACTTCAGTATACTATCACTGTCGTAAATACTGGCACCGCCAATCTTACTAACGTAGTGATCACCGATCTGCTTCTGACTCCATCTACTAATACTTGTCCACTTGTTCCTGTCGGAGAATCATGTGAGCTAGTCGGCACATACATAGTTCAGCCATCAGATCTCGGAGGGAATATTGAAAATACGGCTTTCTCGAGGACAGATCAGACTGATCAACAGATGGATATGAATGATCAGTTCGTCCCATTCCCTAATATGGAAATAGAGAAAACTGAAGGTGTTCTATTAGAAGACAACGATGGCAATAACATCATCTCTACTGGAGATATATTAGAATATCAGATAACCATCACCAACATTGGAACGGCTAATCTGACTAACGTCACTATAACCGATACTTTAATCACCCCTTCATCTGCTACATGTGCCTTTATAGCACCTTTAGAGACATGTACTCTCATAGGCACATATACGGTAACGCAAGCCGATATGGATCTTGGTATGATCACTAATATGGCCGATGGGACAAGTGATCAAGCGCCTCCAGTATCCGATACCATTATCACGATCACGCCTTTTGTGCCAGATCTATCAGTTGATAAAAGTGTAGCTGGATTAGGTGTGCTCGCTGGGACTAACATAGACCTAGTAGATCCTCTTGATACGATCTTCTACGAGTTCATAGCAACTAATACGGGATTGGTCACCATGACTAATATCGCGATTAATGATGCAGGGCCTACCTTCGGTGGCTTCACTGGCACAAACACACTTTCCACGATAGCTTGTCCAGTAACGGATCTACTGCCTGGGGAGACAACTACATGTACGGCCTACTATATCATCAGCCAAGTAGACTTTGACAACTCTGTTGGATTAACCGATGGAGTAGTTAACGAAGCGACATCAATAGGTTCAGATCCCCGTGATGATATATTCGAATCAGATATAGACATAGCCACGGATAGTGTTCCCGCTGATCCAGGTATAGAATTATTAAAGCAAGCGGGTGATATCGTAGACACTAACGGTGATGGTATCCTATGGGTTGGAGATGAGACAGTCTACTCGTTCACAGTTACTAATACTGGTAATACGATACTCAATGATATAGTGATCACGGATCCTCTGATCACAGAGCCTATACAATGTCCGATGACCACCTTACTTCCTGGACAATCCATGGTTTGTACGGCAGTCTACGTGCTGACCATAGAAGACGGTGAAAATGGTTCTGTTTTTAATGAAGCTTCTGTGACAGCCGAAGATCAGACTGGTATCTCTGTAGATGATGATTCTAATGCAGTATTAGAGATACCCTGTCCATCTCTTACTTGTCGGTCTAATATCAATGTATCTATACCACCAGGACAAGAAGTCGAGCTAACTCCAGAAACCGTTGGCTTACCAGCTGGATTTATATTGGTTCTGAGAGATGAAAATGGGGATATTATACCGGAGAATTTTGTCGATTGTTCACTGACTAATGTAAGTATCATCTATGAGGTAAGTCATCCTTGTAGTCCTGCTGTCTGTTGGGGTAATCTAAATATTGAAGCTAAAGGTCAACCAGAACCGACTGGATCATTTGTTGAGCTGACATGCGGTCATGATTTACCTGACTTTCCAACTATCCCTGAGCTTCAGGATGATATAGCCAACAGAGGTTGCTTTGGAAGACTCGAGAATTTCTCAGAGACCACTGATATAGAAGGTGATGGATGTGATGGACAGACTTTGATAAGAACGATAAGAGCTGATTATAGCGTAGATGATACGAAGCTCAATATTCTTATTCATGCTGATACCATCGTATATATTCCTCTGGAACTTGAAGAAGTGCTTTGCCCTCAAGGCGAAGATTTCGATGATGCACTAGAAATAGATTGCGAATTAGCAGCACTGTATAATGAGCTAACTCCTGAGGTTATTTTTGAAATAACAAAGGATGTCACAAAGGCTTTCCCATATATAGATCCAGATAAGGTAATATCTGAATCCGACACATTTGTTGTGATAGAAAGAATCAACGATGTACTTACTGATACAACTCTCCTTGTAGACGGTGTCTGGATAAGTACAGAGATAGTAACGAAGGATACGATATATCGAGACAGCATAGTAACAATCGAGACTCCTGTCTTTGTGCCTATCAGACCTGGAACTACATGTAATCTTTCAGTCGAATTCTATGACGAAGTCTTTGAAGGGTGTCTAGGTCCAAAGACTAAAATCAGAAGGTCTTGGCAACTTTTAGATTGGTGTACTGGTGCACTAGATACTTGTACTCAGTGGATCATAATAACTGATGATGAAGCTCAAGAAGTAGATGATATAGATGACATCTTAGTGGCAGCGGCTCCTTGGACTTGTGAGGCAAGTTTAACACTTACATTACCTGAGATCTCAGATAACTGTAGTGACTGGACATACTTCTGGTCAAGTAACGCAGGTCGTATAGAAGGAGCAGTCTTATCAGGACTCAGCCTTCATGCAAGAGCAGCTGAAGTAACATTGACGGTCATAGATGTATGTGATAATATAACAACGGAGACTTTCCAGGTAACTGTAGTAGATAGTTCTGCTCCGGTGGCCATATCACCAGACTTACTGAAGGTAACATTGGCTAGAGACCCAGTAGAAGGTGGCGGGCAAGCCCAGATTTTTGCAGAAGACCTCAACCAAGAAAGTCATGATAGTAACTGTGGCGACTTGAGCTTCTGCACGCTACTTGATGAAGAACTTCAAAATCCTATCATCAGAGATGGAGTGCACCTTACAGATGAAGAGGGTAGGCTTCTATACATGGCTCTTCAGTGTGAGATAGATGGCACATTAGAATTTACGTCTGTTGAGGATAAAACTACTGTGGTAGAAATGATCCCATACGTGGTTTGTAAAGAAGTAGTAAAGTTCTGTTGTGGAGATGTAGGAGAGCACAGAGTTGCTTTAATAGTCTCTGATGGATCACCTTATTCTCCAGATGGAGTTAGTTGGTCCATAGTCAATGTCGAAGACAAGAGTAGACCTGTTGTAATATGTGAAGACATAGAAGTGGCTTGTGAAGATGATATCGATCCAGATGTTATAGGCTACCCTGACGTATTTGATGCCGTATGTGATAACGGAGAGCTTACTTTCTCTGATGAAGGAGAAGTGAACGGATGTGGAGATGGCGTCATACTAAGATCTTGGTATGTTGATGGCTTATTAGAATGTATCCAAAGGATATCTATATCTAACGAGAGTGCCTTTGATCCATATACGATTAAGTGGCCTAAGCACTTTGATGGTGAGATATTTACGGGAGTGAGAAGAGAGTGCGAGTTATGGGTTGATGACGATGGTGACCCTGTACTCGATAGTAACGGACGAGAACAAAATCGCATCGTAGAGTTCCCAGAGGATATACCGATGGGCGCTCCATATACTTGTCAAATAGATGAAGACCTAGATGAACCAGTCTGGTGTGCTGAGGCATGTAATATTATAGCAGCTTCTTTTGAGCCGGTAGAGTTAGCAGCTAATGACGCTTGTAAGAAAATCGTAAGACAGTGGACGATCATAGATTGGTGTACGTGGGTTGAGAATAGTGCTGACGTCGATGATGAAAACGATACTGAGACCGACCAATTCCAAGCGGTCAATGACGAGTGGTTGGATGCTGATGACGAGATGCAAGCTGGTACATGGCTTAGTTCTTTCAGGGAGAGATCTGAGGTCCCTATCATCAATGGATCTGACGGAAGCCTCGTGACTAATCTGCCGTGTGAGTCTTGCGCTAAAACTAATCAACAGGCGGACGCTATTTACTTTAGATATACGACCGTAGAAGAAGATGGCTTCTACACTTTTGATCAAGTGATAACGGTGATAGATGAGACACCACCTGAGATAGAGGTTGCATCTGTTCTTTCTATCGAGATAGAGGGAGGAGCAACAAGTAAAGACGATAACTTTGACCTATGTGAGGCTTCAGGCACTATAACAGCAGTCGCTTCTGATATGTGTGAAAGTATAACAGTGTCCGATCAAGACTTTATCTGGACAGTGCGTGTTCTTTCCGAGGCTGGTAGTCAAATAGGAAGTCCGGTTACACTTCACGGAGATACTGTAAGGTTCGACCCTGGCTTTGGTACTGCTGGAGAACAGAGAGTAGTAATCTGGTCGCTGCAGGACGGTTGTAACAACTTCACTACGGCCAATACTACCGTGAGATACGAAGATACGAAGGCACCGACGCCTATCTGTATTCAGTCGTTGAGTACTGCTACTATGAGAAACACAGGTACAACTGTCATCTGGGCACGAGACTACGATATAGGTAGTTTTGATAATTGTGGGCCTGTGGACCTTATGTTTAGAGAGGCTGACGGATCATTTGTTCAGGCCTTAGACTTTAGCTGCGCTGATATACCAGACGGCATCAGTGAGACGGTCACCTTAGAGTTATATGCTATAGATGAGGCAGGTAATTTTGATTTCTGCAATGTTACCATACGCCTTGATGATAATCTCGATGCCTGCACGGATAGTAACGTGGCTAGTGCCGCTATAGCCGGACAGATTTTTACACCGGAAGGTATGATGATACCTGATGTAGTAGTCCAAGCTAATCAGAACAAGCAGACTTTATCTGATGAAGAAGGTTCCTACGCTTTCGCAAATCTTCCAATGTCCAGAGATTATCTACTCGCTGGAGACAAACATGGAGATACTGAAGCTGGATTGACTAGTATCGATCTTGTCTTACTTCAAAGGCACTTGCTTGGTAATCAAGAAATCACAGATCCCTACAAGTTGATTGCAGCTGATGTCAACATGGATGAGAGGGTAAGTACCCTTGACCTTGTAGAGATCAGAAGATTGATATTAAATCAAAGTCAAGAGTTTTCATCTGGTCGTAGTTGGGTATTTATAGATGATGATTATCAGTTTGGTAACCCTAGAACCCCATGGCCTTTCACCGAAGGAGTGCTTATCACAGATCTTTCTCAAGATATGATGAGTGAAGATCTGATGGGTATTAAACTTGGTGATATCAACGGCAGTTTCTCAGAGGACTTAACGGAAAAAGATGGAAGAAGAACCATAGTCTTCCACGTTCGAGATATCTCACTTACAGAAGGGGAGATAACCAATGTAACTTTATCATCGGATACTGAGATCTCGCTAAGTGCCGTTCATCTCGATTTTGAACTCGAAGGTGTGCGCTTGATATCCAAGGCAGATGAACAGCCTAATGTAAGTCATATAACCAGTGATCTGCAGTACTTGGCTTATACGGGTAGCGCTAAAGAGAATCTCCAAGATTTGACCTTCCAAGTAGAAGCTTCATTCACTGGAAGATTAAGCCAGGCTCTTCAGTTAGTATCACAGAATCGTACTGTTGCCTATGATCAAAAAGGAGAAGAGTATGATATCTACTTGATGTATGAAGACCTTGATCAGACTCATGCGTCTCTATATCAGAATGTACCGAATCCATTCAAGCAGAATACAAACGTAGGTTTCTATGTGCCGTATTCGGGTGATGTCTCTATCGAGTTTTATGATGTGACAGGAAAAATGATTAGAAATATTGAGTCTTATTATGAGACGGGTTATCACGAGATAATGATGACTCATGACCAGTTTTCTGGTGCTGGTGTGATCAGCTATAAGATGATATTTGAAGAAACAACCATCACCAAAAACATGGTTCTTCTTCGGTAAGAAGTAGAGTTCGCCCGTTTCATGGCGAGACTTTATTTTCCTTCAATTTAGGCGTGTGCTTTTAGCACACGCCTTTTTTATGGGTATCCCCATAGAATAACATATTATAAATTTAAAACATGTTAAAATTCTTGATATATAGAAATGTTTAATATGTCTTGCGTAACTTTCCACCTGCTTAGACCAAGAAGAACCCCGAACGACGCGGAAACTGAATGCTTTATTTCGAGCATTCTAATTCTTCAAACCAACCTAGAGTATGAAGCTTACATTAGCTTTTATAGGGCTGTTATGTTCGGTGGTCTCGATGTCCTTTTTGTCAGAAAGACTAGATTTTTCTAATCCAGAAGGACTAAGCCCTTTATCCCTTCTTGATGCAAGTGGAGATGTATCCATTACTTCCACAACACCTAATTCGTTAGACGTAGCACTTGGTCAGGATGTTGTTATAACTTCCGAAGTATCTAATGCAGGCACGACATCTGAAGACACCATTTTATACTGTATATCCATGGTGCCTAACGCCACCTTGAACTCCATAACAGTAGGTGGAAGTACAGTCGCATTAGAATCACTCAGCCCTGTCGGACAGTTGTGCTATAATATCGGCCCCTTGGGAGCTGGGACAGACGCAACTGTCACAGAATCATGGACGATTACTTCCTGTACGCCATCTCCGTCTCTCGTCGATCGCAGCATCATGTGTGACTGTGATGATAGTTTGGTATGTTCTATCAATACTCCTTCTGCTATAACTACTCAGTTCGTTGCGACGGATGAGATAGCGCCTTTAGAGATGACGATAACACCAGGGGTTTCTCCTTTGGCCATAACAGTTTGTGGAGATCCGATAGTTTTTGAACTTTCTATAACCAATAATTTTCAAGCAGATCCTGATCTTCAAAATATCAGAGCATTTCTTGATGTTCCTCCAGGATTCATACTTGATAACCCTCAAGGTGGTGTAGCGTTCAACGCAGCTATGGATTCACTCATCATAGGTGATTTAGCATTTGGAGAGACACTTACCTTTAATCTCGATTTTTATACTGAGTGTATTTCTGATTTAGCAGCGATTAACTTTTTTGTTGTTTATACATATGATGAGTTGTGCGAGGGTCTTCCCAATATCCAATTTATAGAGTCCCCTCAGATTACACCTCGGAAAGTAAGCTTTAACATTTTGACACCCGCGATCCAAGGGAACTTACGTCCTAATAATGTCTTCGATGCTGTATTAGGCTTGTCTGACACGCTCAAAATCCCATTAGCTCAAGCTGGATCTGGTGAGATAGACTCATTCTTATACTTTGTTATTGACCCACCCACTGTGGCCAATGTAGATGTGCTCATCGGAGGTGTATCACTCGGTGTTGCTGGGACGTCAGGAGATACTACCTTTTACTGGGTGGACCCTGCCGCCATCATGAATTCAACCCAGACAGGACCTGATCCAGGATTATTTGAAGAGAATGAAACACTTACAATTTGTGAAGTTTGGACTGGGATAGAATGCCAGTTTGGAACTTTGGAGCCGATAAGAAGAGGAGCACTACTTAATTGTGGAGATGCCCCATGCATCTTCAGCAACGAATCCACTACAGGTATTGATTTTGGATTTGCTTCTCCACTCATCGAGACGTCGAGATATGATCCACTTACCGATCGTCCTGCGTGCTACGCCGATGAAGCAACCACGCTTGCTTTAGAAGTGATTAATACTGGTAATGCACCAGCGAGAGATATATCCATAGTTATTAACCAAGGTGGATTACCAGGTTCGATTATTGGATCGGCGCTTAGTTATTCTGTTGGTAGTGATGCTGGTCCTTTTATATCGGCCACCGCGTCTAATACGACTGATGCTACTGGTACAGTTGGTTCTACTGGTCAGTGTGCTTTAGGTGATGATTTATTTAGAAGCTTAACTGCTGATATGTTAGATGTCAATCTAGCACCTGGAGATACACTGTACTTTACCTATCAGCTGTCTCATGGTTGTGATTGTAGAGCTTGTATTATTGATAATATTTATGAGTCTTCAGTTACACGAGTAGATTGGACGACTCTTTGTGATGTCGAGTTATCAGATAATGATGACATAGATTTCCCTCAGTTTGATGCTAGATTACAAGGCTTTTTTGAAGGAGAATCATTCGCAACCAGCACAGGATGTTTTACCTATCAGATTACTAGTGGTAGTGCTACTTGGATGAATTCGACTTATAGGGATGAGTACCCTGATGCGTATTTTGAGTCTCGGATTGTGGCAGAGTGTGGAATGGATATAACATCTGTAACTAATATTAATGCAGCTGGGAATCCAACTGCCTCCACCAGTATTATTTCTAATATGGATGGAGAGCTTGGCGTTGATGATATCATTATAGCACGCACAACTAACAATATCAATGGAGTTATTGAAATCTGCTACCAGTTGGACTGTCGTGAGAAACCCGGTCCATCTTGTCCAACGTCATCTTCGATTAGCATAGAGAATTTTTTCGTTGCCGATCCAAGTTGCGTATCTACATGTCAAGCCAATGTCAGTTGTCCCTCAAGTATCGCCTTCACCTATAATTGCCCGCCGTGCGGACCTTGTGATGGATTATCGATTAGAGAGCTGGATATCAATAGAACTAACTTTTGTTTCCTTGATGCTGATAATGATTTCATACCTGATGACGGCACTATTGCTGATGCTACGACTGCCAAAGGAAAAAGGTTTGTGCAGGGAGACACACTATCGGCTATGATGACTGGTGTTGTCAATGCCACTACAATCACTTCATTTGATCATGCATTTTTAGAATTTAATGTTCAGACAGATCAGTTTTCTATTTTAGGTGGAGAGTTTACAGTTTTCGATGCTAGTGATGGCTCTACAAGAGTTTGTAATGCGCTTTCGCAAATGGCTATCGACTCATTATATATAACAGACTTGTCACCGGCCACTTTATCATCCCTAGCTTGTTCGGATTTCGATGGATTCGTTTATGAAGATGGCGATAGTTTAGTGCTCACGGTTCGATTTGCACCTAAGGATCCGCTTTTCAATGTACAATCAGTTCCTGTTATTTATAATCCATTCTGGTATCTAAGTGATGAACCTTATGATCTGGGTACAAGATACCGCTGTAACTTTCTTTTAGAAACACTGAACCAGATAGGTATTCGTGATGTAGAGCAAGTATTTATAGGAGGTAGAGATTTTGGAGGATGTGATCTTTCTAATTTTGTTGTACGCGAGTTACTGACTTATGGTAGCTCAGGATTTGATGAATTTTGCAATGAGATAAGAAGCCCGGGCATACCTGAGTCCTACACTTTTATAAAACCTCCAGAATTTGAATATAGCGTCGCCGACTTTGGCATGGTACTATGGCAACGCTTAGGTCCTGATACAAGAGTTGTGGATCAACAGAGCGGTGGTATACCTGCATCCTTCTTTATAGAGAGTGGAGATACACTCACATTTTTAGTTGAGGATTACCTGACATCTTTAGGAGATGATAGGATAACAGATAAAGGCATAGACGGAGGATTTGATATCTTCTTTTACCCAGGCATAAGAGGTAATTGTATGAGTGTGATCGATGATTATGAGGGGACGACATCCTTTGTTGCGGATGTCGATGATGTAGTTTTCTGTCAAGATAAGTTTATTACTGATCCAGTAACTGAGACTTTTAGTTATACAGGAGGACCTATTCTTACAGTGTCGACTCTTACTCCCGTAGTTGAAATCTTTGAAGCCTTTGCTTGTGTTGAGATAACGCTCAGTAACATCACCAATATTAATGCGCCATTTACTTGGTTGAATATAAATAGTACGACAGGAGGCCTTATCGTAGGTACTTTAACAGAGACAACTGGCGGAACATCAACACCCCTTAGTATGACGGATTTTGGTATGTATGAGATTGGAACTACCGATCAACTCAGTCAGCGCACCTTCGAGATTTGTGTAAACATATCAGATTGTGATCCGCAAACTTTAAGTTTTGATGCAGGTTGGGATTGTACCGGTTATCCAGCGACTGTAGTAGAAGCTACTTGTACAGACCCATCTTTTATAGATTTTGTAACTGTCTCTGGAGACGTAGCTGGTGAGTTAGTGAAGCCATCTGGCGAAATTTCATTTGCTCTCTGTGACACGGTATGCTTTATTCATCGATTTTCAAGTATACAGCTAGGTAATATTAAGGATATAGAATTCGATTTTACACTACCAAATGGTATGGCGTATGTCCCGGGATCTTTTGAAATAGGATATCCAATTCCATTTTCAGGCGATACTACTTGGGTCTTTGTTCAAGACCCTGTTAATACATTTGGAAATCAATGGGATATCAATGTCACTTCTTTGGATAGCGACCTCGATGCAAATGGCTTGATCGGCGCTTTAGGTGCCCCAGACAATTTGAACATTATTCTTGTTAGATGGAATACCATTACTGATTGTAATTATGCATCTGGTGCTCGCGCAAGATTTAACACCTCTGCGAGGGATGCTTGTGATGACCCATTAGTACCGTTTTCGAGTCGAGGGCCTCGGATGTTTATCGACAATGCAATTCCAGAATATGATGTCAATATCGAACTAGATGACATTACTCTTAATCCGTGTAATAGCGATGAAGCAACTGTTCAGATCGCTATGGATATAGAGGCGCCACCAACTGTTTCCACTTCTAATGGAGACTCTATAAAAATTATTTTGCCCCAGGGTATCAACTACGTGCCAGGAAGCTATGTAGATTTGTTGAATGCAAACGCTAATCCGCCTATACCTCAAGTTATCAATGGTCAGACACAACTTGTATGGCCGACTAACCCAGGTTTAGTAGATGGTGATCAGATCATTTTTGAGCTAGCCATTGCTTCTGAGGACGTTGGACAGGCTTGTGGATCATACGATATGATCGTACAGACATTCTCGAAAGCGAATGTCCTATGTGAGAGTACCATGATGACATGTGATATAAGTGTGCTCAGTGGAGAGGATAATATCAACATCAATATTGAAAAGCCAGACCTTTCGATCACTAATGTTGATCTGCAGTTGATGACTATGCCTCCTACAGGAGGAAACCTTACTTATAGTTTTAAGATTATGAACAATGGCAGGGTCCCTCAACAAGCCTCTAATGATCTTGTCATAGAACTATATGAGGACGTTGATATGAATGGCCTCATCGATACTACTGTAGACATGAAAGTGGCAGATATAGTCGAAAATGTAACTATTACTGCTGGTGGTATGACTATGGTCACTGGAGAAATACCCCTTCCTCCAGCAGGACTTTGTAAAGTGCTAGCGGTTATTAATCCGATGGCAACATGTGCATGTAACCTAGATGCATCTAATCAATCACGTATAGAGATCATCAATAATTTTGTTGAAGATATAGGCATCTGTAGTGGAGATTTAGTCCCGATTGGTCCAGGTGCTATTTCGGATTATGACTACCAGTGGTTAAGCATCAATGGATCTAACCTTGGTGCACTCAGCAGTACTACAAGTACTCCAGCTGATTTCACTTTCAGTAATACAACGGGTGCTAACATAGTATGGGAGTATGCGTTAAGAACATCCTTTGGCAACTGTTTCACATATGATACTCTTCAGGTCACCGTATTTCCTGAGACGATGGATGAAGTTACGTTATCAGGTTGCGAAGGGGGATCAATTGGACTGCCCGGTCCACCGACAGGGAGTAACTTCTTGTGGTCTCCAGCCACAGATCTTGATGACCCAACTAATCAGTTTGCACTTCTCGATCCGATTCCCACGGGTACATCTGTATACACGATCACCTATACTGATGATGATGGCTGTCAAGCCACGAAGATTGTAAATATCAACGCTATCGCTTGTGCGCCTAACACTGCCATAGGTGATACTGTATGGTTCGATTTTAACGAGAATGGGATGCAGGACTTAGGTAATGAAATAGGGATCCCAGGGGTAACTGTATTACTGTATAATGCTAATAATACAAGCACTGGTAATCATATTGCTGTCGAGATGACAGACGCGGATGGCTTTTATCTGTTTGATGGATTAGCCTCTGGCAATTATGTTCTAGAGTTTCTCTATCCACCTGGATTTGTTCCAACAACTCAAGATACAGGTGCAGATGATAATGATAACGACGCTGACCCTATTACAGGATTGACAGGACCTTATTTTCTTCCTAATGGAACTCTCAACCCAACGGTAGATGCTGGGTTTATACCCGATTGTAGCTTGGATGTAGAGATCATGGATGTCTCAGAATGTATGCCTGTTGGAGATGGACATCAACGTGAGGTTACAGTCTGCGTAGACTGGACCAATGCAGTTTATACCAGTACATTTTTAGGAGGAGTTGATACGATAACTCTAGATGTACTAGGACAGTCATTCTCATATGAGATCACTGAGTTAACAGGTGATACTTGTCAGGTGGTCATCATGACAGAAGACATGACAACAGATATTATCGCAGAAGCAGCTCTGTCGTTGGATCCTGATTGCATAGCATCGGATACTATTGTAGGTGTAACTGGGTGTATTTATGACCTAGCATTAATCAAAGAAATAGCCTCATTTGGACCATTTAGCTATGGTGATATTATTCCATTTGAGATAACAGTAGAAAATCAAGGTGCTCAACCATTGACAAATATTAAGATCAATGATTTCCTACCAGCGGGATTTGGCTTTGATACAGTAGGCGGCATAAATGCTGGGTGGATGGAATCCGCTATCGACACGTTGATGTTTATTGTAACTGATACTCTCCTGGCGGGTGATAATGTTATCATACCTCTTGACGTAGAACTCTTGATGGCATCTGGGCCAGACTCTTGGTTGAACAAGTCAGAGATTTTCTCCATGGAGGATACCCTTGGCGTCGATCGATCTATGGAAGATATAGATAGTACGCCTGATGCAGATCCTGACAATGACCCTGGAGGACTCGTTAACTCAGGATCAGATAACAGTTTGTCAGGTGATGGCTCTGGACCTGTTAATGGTACCAACCCTAACACTGATGAGGATGACGAAGATCCTGCCTTAGTAAGAGTTGTAGATGCGGCACTTGTAAAGCGCATAGTAACTCCACCACCATATAACTTTGGCGATATCATCACATTCGAGATTGAAGTATTCAACCAAGGAGGTGAAACAATACAAAACGTAAAGGTTAATGATTATATCCCTGGTGGATTCAACTGGGTAACGAGTAATGAACCCAATTGGATGTTGATGGGCAGTATAGCCATGGACACGATCCCAGGACCGATTGCTCCTGGCCAATCCGCAACAACAACGGTAGATCTAGAACTAGCTATGGCAGCTCCTGATCAATATGTGAACATTGCTGAGATCGGATATTTCGAAGACGAAGAAGGCGATGACATCACTGGTGATGATATAGATAGTCAAGCTGACAATGATCCTAACAACGATGCTGGTGGTGCACCAGGCAGTGCAGCTGATAATAGTAATGGTGGTGATGGCACAGGATCTACAGGAGGCTCGGACCCTTCATCGGATGAAGATGATGCAGATCCTGCATTCTTGTCTATCCCTCTCATCGACCTAGAAAAGACGGTCACGGATCTTGTTCCCTCTGTTAGTGGCATCGATGGAAATTTTGATGCAACCTTTGAGCTTGTTATCACTAACCCAGGAAATCAAAAGCTTAATATGCTCTTGCTCCAAGATGATCTTGTCGAGCAGCTCGGAGCTAATTTTGTTGGTATAACTACGGCACCATCTATAGTAGCTCTAACTGACGCTACAGAAGTCCCATCTTTAGTAGGTGGATATAACGGAGGAGTTATCGATACCATATTTAGTGGCATGTCGGGTTGTTTAGATCCAGGTCAGACGATCACTGTAGAGATGGTAGTAGAAGTCACGGGGATGAATGGCCCAGACCCTATTATCAATGAAGCTAACGTTACTGGTAAAGACACCTTTGGCATTGTTGTCATGGATATAGATACAGCTGTAGTATCTGCTCCAGATTGCTTCTTATCGATTACTTGTCCTAATCCCGATCAAGGCCAGTTCGAATGTATCGAGGACGTCCCAGCACCTGCAACTGATATATCCACATTTGAAGCGATAGATGGTTTCAGTTCAGTTGATAATATGTGTGGCCCACTGGTCATAACAAGCCGAGAAAGAGACAATGGCGGCAGTGGATGTATAGGCGATACACTGATTATCACTCGTCAGTATATCATAACCGATACGGGCATGGATCCTATCGGTGAAGAAATCGTTACTTGTCAGGTAGAGTTTAGGATCGTAGATGATGTCAAACCTATTATCAGAACTTCACCGAGTGATCTCACCATCGATTGTACAGATGCTGGATCCGCAGATGCGATCGCAGATTGGATCGATGATTTAGGTGGTGCAGATCATTGGGAAAATTGTGATGCTGCTGCAACTACAACATTCGTGGCAACCGGAGATCTCATTGTGGGATGTGCTGGAGACTTTAGTCAAGAATATACATATACAGTAACCGATGCTTGTGGAAATTTCGTGAGCGAGGTAGCCTTCCTTCACAACGTTGGGGGCGAAATACCAGATCCTGATTTTGACCTCGCCGAACAAGTATGTTGGGATGGGATAGCAGGCTCTCTTATTCTCCGACCGATCGTTTCTGCTTCTCCAGGTAGTGTCAATTCATTTACCATATCTGCAGGAGCAAATCTGATAGAAGCATCCACAGGTGTTATAACCATCAATGAAGCTGGCACTTTTGAGATCTGTTTGTCACAGACATTAAGCTATGATGCATGTGCCACTGCAATTGCTGGATCATGTGAAAGATCGATTTGTCAGACGATCACGATAGTCAATGATACTGCGCTAGATCCCTCATGGGATGCACCAGGACCTTTCTGTGAAGATGATGACCTCATGATTGATTTGGATGACTTAGTAACTGGAAATCCCGGTGGAGTCTTTTCTGGGCAAGGTGTGACAGGCACACATCCTGATTATGTCTTTTCTCCAGTAAGCGCTGGAGTAGGAGAGCATACGATATGTTATAATATTACGACAGCCGGAGGATGTGAGGCAGTTGAGTGTACTACGATTGTGGTTCACGAATCAGTGAATGCTCAATTAACAGATCTTGCTTTGGATTGTGATGTGAGCTCTGCAGGACAGATAAGTCTTTCTAGCCTGATGACTTCTGCTACAACAACTGGAGGGACGTTCTCTTTAGCTTCCACGACGACTATCACAGAGCCTTGGATTAATGAGATAGGATATGATGATCCTGGTACGGACGATATGGAGTTCATAGAAGTAGCTGGGCCGGCAGGATTTAATCTAGCCGGTTGTAACCTAGTATTCTACAACGGTGGAGATCAGATGGTCTATGGCACATTTGCCTTGAGCGGTATCATACCTAATGAATCAGCAGGCGTCGGAGCATTATCTTTTACACTTCCCTTTACCATACAAAATGCAACGGAAGGAGTAGCTCTCGAATGTGGAGGAACGCTTATAGAATTCATCACATATGAAGGAACATTTATAGCCAATGGGGGTATAGCAAATGGGGTGACGGGCACGCCAACTGGAACAGATGCCGGAACCGATGGAGAGTTCAGAACTCTTCAGAATATGGGATCTGATAGTTCGGGCCCTTGGTTCAGCAATCAACCTCAGTCGCCTGGTCTGCTTAATGGAGCAGTGGGTCAAAACTTCGGAGCCACTTCAGGTGGCAGTTCCGTGGTTGGCGGCTCCGTATTGAGTTACAGCGAGCCAGGTTGTTATGAGGTGGATTATAGTGTAAGTTCCTTTGAAGGTGCTGACGGTGCGTGTATAGACTTTGGTAATGCATTCATCCTGATCCCAGAGCATCCCGAACCAGTATTTGCACTTCAGGAGGCCATTTGCTTGAGTGAAGGCGATGGCCCTTTCGTCATCAGCAGTACGCTCTCTAGTCCCACTTACGTAAATAGTGTAATCCGCACTTGGTCTATAGGGTCAAGTACTTTGATTAATGCCACCGCGATCGTCGATGCAGCTGGGCAAGTGACCGTGAGTCCTACAGGTGGAGATGTATCGGGATCCTTCACTGTGCTACTAGAAGAATCAATAACCAATGCAGCGTGTGGTTCTCTCGGAGCTGTAGTCTGCATGAATAGTTTTACTGCTACTGTCAATGTTCAAGATGGAAGTGCGCTTAACGCCTCATTTACCTTGAGTGATGATATCTGCCCAGGAGATGTAGTTACTTTAACTGCTTCCGAGGCAGGTGGAACATTTGAAGGAGTGGGCGTAGTAGATAATGGTGATGGAACAGGAACTTTCACACCGCCAGGCCCTGGAGACTTTTCGATTACATATACATTGAATAGCGCAGGTGGATGTACTAATACATTTACGCAAGTGGTAACAGTAGATCAGGTAGCACCAGTGATAATGTGCCCAGAAGATGTAGTTATCGAATGTGGACCACCTCCAGTTCTAGATGATCCGACAACAGGTGAATTAATTTGGGATCATAATGGTCCCGACTTTACAGGGGTAAGTTACGCCGGTGATAATTTCTCTAATGGCCTCATATCTTCGACAGAAGATATAACATTTGGCTCAGGAGTACAGTTACTCGATAACAATGGAAATCCTGCCTCGATCCCTAATGGTTCAAATTTTGAACACATCCTTACCAATGTACAGACGAACAATGCTGCTGCTGCGATAATGGACGGAGACTATGCTCAACTATGCTTTACAACAAATGTGAAGACGACCATCACAACCATACAAGAAGGGATTTTTGGCGATGGAACTAACGGTACTTCCGCTGGAGATTTTGAAGTGACGGCAGCCATAAGTACAGATGGTTTTATGACGTCTTCAACTCTCTTCATGGATGTTCCGATTTCTTCACCTAATGCAGCCATGAGCTTCGCCTCATATAATGAGACGGTCAACTTTGATTTAGCTGCAGGGACGAGATATTGTATCCGATTCTATCTCTATAACGAACAGAATAATGCCACGCTAGGCGGAGGAGGTTTCTTACCTGATAACACTGTTTCATTTGATGATGTTGAAATTGGATTAGAAGAATGCCCAGTGGATAGTGATCTCACTGACTTCTTGAGTGGTGTGAGTGCAACCGATAACTGTGGCGATGTGAGCATCACTACAGAATTAGTGTCCACAACTAACGAGTGTGGTAATACATCAACACAGCTGTATGAGTTTACAGCTACAGATGAGGCAGGTAATACTTCCACTTGTTTTGCATCATACACTATAGTTGACACAACTCCACCGACTATAACTGGTCCAGCAAGTAATCTAACCTTGGATTGTAGTGCAGCAAATATCGATGCGTCTATAGATGCTTGGTTAAACACTGTTATTGGAACTGATGATTGCGGAGAAGTGGCAGTTACTAATGATTTTGTGTCCTTCCAATCACTAGATTTTTGCTCTGGTAATCAAGTTACTCAGACCGTAACTTTTACAGCTACGGATGATTGTGGTAATTCAACCACAAGTACAGCAGTGGTGTCAATCGTGGATAATACTCCTCCGATGATGAGCCCTCCTGCTAATCTTACTTTACCATGTACAGATACTGAGACTACAACTACATCTATTAGTTCATGGCTAGCAAGCGTGACCGCTACAGATCTTTGTGACGACGATGTTAGTATCTCTAATAATTTCTCCTCCTTCAATCTAAACTTGTGTACGCCAGGGACGACTAACATAACATGGACGGCTACAGATCAATGTGGTAATACCACTTCCGTAAATGCTAATCTTATAATCGAAGGAGATGTCATTCCTCCAGTACTAACGGTGCCAGCTAACTTGACGTTGAGTTGTGCAGACATAAGTGAAACTGCAGATGCGAGTGCATTGATAGCAGAGTTCTTAGATGGAGCGACAGCGACAGATAATTGTGATAGTGATCCTGTGATTACTTCATCAGGAGCAGCCGGTATAGACGTCTGTTCGGCAAGTGTGA
>CAZXIE010000013.1:4688-47935 GCA_964640065.1 uncultured Saprospiraceae bacterium | reverse complement strand
TGACAACGCTGATCGTAATCTGATCATCATCCCAGCCTCCTTCATTATCTCTTACGACATAGGTAAATTCTAAGTCTCTATCGGTTGTTGGAAGAGTCTCACCGATAACTGTAGTATTATTAAGTAGATCACTCCATCTTGGAAATACTCTGCTCTTATCTGATGATGGGAAAAAAGATCTAAAAATGGGGCTGGATCCATTATCTCCTTGATTTACATCTTGCTGAGAACTGAGGTCCCACTCGTCCCACTGATAAGTTAGTAGGCCTCCATCAGGGTCGCTCCCATCTCCAGTAAGTATAAATGGAGTAGATGCAGGTATGACTTTTCCATCTAAGCTAAGAGCATTCGCATCGGAGGTGGGTATAGAATTGCCCTGATCGATATGGTCAGAGCATACATCTGCAGGCCCTATGATATGGTTAGTTATCTGGATCAGACTAGCAGGGTGGAAGTAGGCATCGCTATTATTCTGAAGATTGTCATTGTCGCAGATACCTGCATACGCCATGATGGTGGAGCCACTGCCGGGTTCAAATGCAGTGATACTGGACCATTGCCCTCCGCCGCCGCAAGCGTTGCTATCACCATTGAATGTATGTGTGGCATCGAATTGATGACCTAATTCATGAGATAGATAATCTATGTAGAATGGATCACTACTTGGATCGGGATGACCAGTTACACCTTTTCCTTTATTGCCAATCTGGCAGATCGCACCTAAATTTGCTACTCCCCCGAGTGTAGTTGTGAAGATGTGACCTACATCATAGTTTCCACTTCCGATAATATCATTGAGTACAATATTTACGGTATCTATGTCAGAAGTGTTATTCAAATAAGGGTCCTGAATTGGGTCGACAAAAATCAGCTGATCGTTGTTAGGTACTAAGGTCAATGTAACTCCTACCTCTGCTTCATAAACACTATTGACGCGATTGATAGCGGTGACGACAGCTGCAAGTCCATCTTGTACAGTACCTCCAAAAAACTGAGTGTATTCTCCAGATACTGTTACTGCTAGTTCATACTTGCGCATGACGAGTGCCGTGCTTGACTTATTGTTTCTTTTGAGAGTTTCTATAGACTTGGTGTCATCATGATCTTCGGCTCCACATCTCCATGCACCATGATCATTAATCGCATCGGTGCGATAGTAACTTCCGTAGATTTCTTTTTCACCCTTTCGGTAGGGATCGATATATATGGTTGGTCCGCTACCAGTAATCAGTGCATGCAAGCCTTGATGATTGATGTCGAGATATACTTTTCGATTCGGGTCATGTGTACTTCTCCCCGTATAAGATTTGATGTCCGGGTATTTGTTTGATAATTGTTGAGGAAGAAGTCTGTTAAGTCTTACGGTAAAACTCTCGATAGAACCATCAGGAAGTGGTAGCTGTATAGTCTGCTCCTCTATACGGCCATCATGAAAACTCTTGTTAAGCTCAGATAATTTTGACCACTTGATATATGAGGGAGATAAGGTTTTAGATGAGCAGTCTGATTTTCCAAGACGTGCCTTAGCCTCTTCACTTTCGTAAATGATCCAATCGGTAGCAGTGATCTGTGAATGTAAGATTGCACTGCTGATGAAGACCATCAGGAGTAGCAATACTAATCGACGACTCATTGATCAAAAGGGTTATATCTCAAAGATACGCAACTTATATGTTAAAAAAATGTAATATGTCAGACAGGCTCTGGATAGTATTCTATGTACTTTCTTATTAAGTCAGCAGTTTCCTTATTCACGTGCTTCCCTACTAGATAGAGACTCATGTCTATGCCGGCACTCACACCCTCTGAGACTATGATGTCCTCGTGATCATGATATCTCTTACTTCTATCTATGATAATCGAGGGGTCTAGCTTGGACATGATGTCTAGTGCCGCGAAGTGGGTAGTTGCTTTTTTATTTGACAGATATCCCAACTTAGCAAGGACCAGACTACCTGTGCAGACAGACGCTACTTTCTTTGATCGGCCTATTAACTTAGTGACGCTAGCCAAGGTCTTTTCATCTTTCACGATGGCTCTTGTCCCCATGCCACCTGGGATGATTAATAAATCCAGTTGCTCGTCGAAATCATCAGCCACATGGTCACATGTCACTTTGAGCTTGGATTTAGAGACGTAGATATCTTTTGTGATGCCGATGATCGGTGTGACGATCGTGTCGTCCTTGAGCACTGGGCCTAATGAAGAAAACACCTGCAGCGGCCCTGCGAAGTCAAGAAGCTCAACATCATCGAAAAGTAGTGTGCCTATCTTTTTCATAACATTTACGAAAGTGATCTGAAGGTGAAAGTAAAGATCGAACATTAATAACTGACGCCTGTCAGATATATAAACTGCATATATATGATATCTTTCGACCTACCAGCAGATAGAGAAGAGATATGCCTGATTTTTGTCATCTACATTGCCACACCCATTACTCATTATTAGATGGTGCATCTCAACTTGGGCGCCTGATGGACAAGGCCGCATCAGACGGTCATAAGGGTCTCGCTCTTACCGATCATGGAAATATGTTTGGTGCCTTTCACTTTGTGAATGAAGCGAATAAACGAGATCTCAAGGCCATCGTAGGTTGTGAGTTTTATCTCGTGGAAGACAGACATAAAAGATCGTTTTCAAAGGCTGCTGGTGAAAGAGATATCAGATATCACCAACTGCTTCTCGCTAAAAATCAAAAGGGATATGAGAATCTATCCAAGCTCTGTTCCATAGGATTTATCGATGGTCTATATGGTAAGTTTCCTCGTATAGATAAGGAGGTGCTTGTGCAGTATTCTGAAGGATTGATCGCGTCGAGTTGTTGTCTAGCAGCAGAGATACCCCGTGCGATCGCTAAAGGTGATCTAGAAGATGCTGAAGAAAAGCTCAAGTGGTGGTTAGATATATTTGGAGAAGACTACTATATCGAGTTGATGCGCCATAAAGGTCTTGATAATATAGATGGATCAAATGTTAGTCAAGAATCTATCAATCAAGAGCTCATTAAACTTGCTCGGAAGTATGACCTAAAATTGATAGCGACTAATGACGCTCACTATGTAGAGGAAGATGATTGGAAACCGCATGATGTCATCCTTTGTGTGAATACGGGTAAGAAGATCATAGATCCTGAGCGCTTCAAGTTTAGTAGTTCAGACTACTACTTCAAGTCCAAAGATGAGATGTCTGCGCTCTTCTCAGATCTACCTGAGGCTATCGCTAATACGATGGAAGTCTTCGATAAGATAGAGACTCCTAAGCTTGAAAGAGATATTTTACTCCCTAACTTTCCTCTGCCTGACGGTTTTGTAGATCAGCCTGCTTATCTACGTCATCTCGTTTATCAAGGAGCAAAGCTTCACTATGGTGAGATTACTGAAGTATTAAGAGAAAGGCTCGACTATGAGCTGATGGTGATCAAGGATATGGGCTTTGATGGCTACTTTCTGATCGTCCAGGATTTTATCAATGCTGCTAGAGTACTAGGAGTAGCAGTGGGGCCAGGTAGGGGATCAGCAGCAGGGTCAGCTGTGGCTTACTGCCTTAGGATTACTAATGTTGATCCGATAAAATACAATCTACTTTTTGAGAGATTTCTCAACCCTGAGAGAGTATCCATGCCGGATATTGATATTGACTTTGATGATGTCGGAAGGCAACGCGTGATCGACTGGGTAGTAGACAAATATGGTCGTAATCAGGTGGCGCAGATCATCACCTTTGGTACTATGGCGGCTAGATCATCGATCCGAGATGTGGGTAGAGTGATGTCTTATCCACTTAGTGAGACTGATAAGTTAGCAAAACTGATACCGACACGGCCAGGTACTAAGCTGTATAAGATCCTCAACAAGACAGATAAGGAACTAAAATCTGACTGGTCTTCTGATGACTTCTCTAATATCAAAGAGCTACATAAGATAAGGAATGCCAAAGGAGAGGAAGGAGATGTCCTCAGGCTTGCTGAGAAAGTAGAGGGCACAGTGCGGAATACTGGTATCCATGCGGCAGGACTAATCATAGCTCCAGATGATATCACCAAATATATACCTGTCAGTACATCTAAGGATTCTGACTTGCTCATCACGCAGTTTGATGGAAGCGTAGTCGAAGATGCGGGCATGCTCAAGATGGACTTCCTAGGACTAAAGACACTCTCTATTATCAAGGATGCTATCGATAACATAGTCATCAGATATGGAGAAGATAGAAGGATAGATCCTGATGAGATACCGCTTGATGACGAAACCACTTTTGAGTTATTTCAACGTGGTGACATGATTGGCATCTTTCAGTTTGAGTCAGATGGTATGAGGAAGTTCTTGAGAGAGCTCAAACCGACAACGCTAGAAGATCTGATCGCCATGAATGCCCTCTATCGGCCAGGGCCTATGGATAATATCCCAGCATTTATACGAAGGAAGCATGGTCAAGAAGAGGTAACCTATCCGCACCCGTGGTTAGAAGATATCCTCAAGCCTACTTATGGCATCATGGTCTATCAAGAGCAGATCATGCAAGGTGCGCAGGTGATGGCCGACTACTCCCTTGGTAAGGCAGATATGCTCAGGAGAGCCATGGGTAAGAAGAAGCTCAAGGAGATGGAGAGGCATCGTCAGATATTCCAAGATGGTGCGGATAACAAAGGAGTAGATGCTGAGAAGGCCAATGAGATCTTTGATATCATGGTAAAGTTTGCGTCCTATGGATTTAACCGATCTCATGCGGCAGCCTACAGTATACTAGCTTTCCAGACGGCATATCTTAAGACACACTTCCCAGCTGAGTTCATGGCTTCTGTACTTACGCATAACAAACATGATATCGGTAAGCTCAACTTTTTCTTGAGGGAATCAAAGCGGATGGGTATCAAAGTATTAGGTCCAGATATCAATGAAAGCAATCTCAACTTCACGGTTAATGCTGAAGGTCATATACGATTTGGTCTTTCCGCCATCAAAGGGGTAGGGGAAGGTCCTGTAGAGGAGATCGTGCGCATGAGAACAGAGACTGGTGCCTTTGAAAGTATCTGGGATATGACCAAACGCTTGAACCTCCGTACTGTCAATAAGAAATGCATGGAGAGTCTTGCTCAAAGCGGTGCACTAGATGCATTTAATGAAGGCAATCGGGCTCAGTACTTTGCTCCTACAGAGCAATATGATACAGTGATCGCTCATGCCTTGAAATTTGGGAATGCTTTTCAGAATCAACAATCTCAGATGAAGAACTCCCTGTTTGGAGATATGACTCAAGAGATCTTACCTGATCCCAAACTTCCTCAGGGTCAACCTTGGAATAAGTTAGATCTTCTCAATAAAGAGAAAGAAGTTACAGGCATATTCATAAGCGGCCACCCTCTTGATGACTATGAGATGGAGCTCAATCACTTTGTCGATGTTAGTCTAGATAAGATGGATGAGGTCAAAGAACAATCTATCAGATTAGCTGGCTTGGTAACAGAGGTATTCGAAGGGACTACGCAGAAAGGGTTAGGGTATAAGAAGTTCACGATCCAAGACTTTCGGGGCTCCAAGCAATTTGGAGTGTATAATGAGCAGTTCAAAAACTTCGGTAACCTTGTTACTCTTGGAGCTGTCCTATATATCGAAGGTATGAACTCTAAAGGCTATAACAGTGACAACTACTACTTCAGAGTCAAAGAAATAAGACTGTTAGACACAGTAGGAAAGCTACTAACTAAGAGTATCACGCTGAGGCTTCCGATAGATGATATTACCAAGAGTTTGATAGAAGAACTTAACAAGATATCTGATCCTCAAGGTCAACATAAATTCAAGATAATGGTGGTTGATCAAGAGAATCAGACAGAGCTAGATCTGGTAGGAGATAATCGACATGTTACGGTTGATACGAGCCTTTTAGATGTCATCACGAGATTAGGCCTACCTTATAAATTGAATTAGGCATAAGGCTCATTAATTTTAAATAATCTATTTTGCCTGTACCATGAGGCAAATAATGATAGTGAGTTTCCTGGCAATCTTGTTGGGATCCTGCGGTTCATCCAATACATACAGACTTGTAAAGGGCTCTAAAGCGGAGGCCCCTGATGCTAATTTGAAGATCAATGATAGTATCTATATTGATTATCTCGAGATCTCTTTCTTAGCATATGGCGAGTATCAATATTACCTAGATCGCATCTACGGTATAGACTCTAGGGAGTCGCAAAAAGCGGCTCTAGACTCGACGGTTATATCTCAATTAAGTGAGTTCGCTCAGTATAATAAGGCTGAGAATGGAACAGAGCTCGATGTAGAGAACTTGCCTGTGGTAGGCATCACTTATGAACAAGCGATGGCGTATGCCGAGTGGCGAACTTCTGCAGTCTTAGAAAATTCGTTAATCGAAGCCGACTTGTTGTATCCATATAAGGAACAAGATGCTAAGTCCCATTTTTCACCAGAGGGATATTTTTCTGGAGAATTTACCGGTTATAGACCTCGGGTAAGCATGGACTTTCTTGTATTTCGTTTACCAACCACTGAAGAGTGGGAGGCGATATATAGTGCGGCCTCAGATACATCTCAGACACTACGGACTATAGCTCCTACCTATGAAGATCGTTCTCAAAAGGTGCAGTTCATCAATGATAATGTGTCAGAGATGACCTCGAGCAAAGGTGTGGCTAGAGGTGGTAACTGGCTAGATGGGCATAAAGAACACATTTACGAGGGAAGCGAAGTGTGGCTAGGCTTTAGATGTGTAGCAGACCTAATGTCTAGCGAGGAGTATATGAAACGACATTCTACTGGTAAAAAGAGAGGTGTCAGTAGATAACTTTTGTGACTCTTCCGTTATAGAAGTATGAAGATTCTGATGGTCTGTCTTGGTAACATCTGCCGCTCGCCACTTGCCCAAGGTATCCTAGAAAATAAAATAAAAGAGCAAGACCTCTCATGGGAAGTCGATAGCGCGGGTACATCTGCTTATCACATCGGAGATCAGCCCGATGTGCGCTCTATAGCGGAAGGCAGCAAGCATAATATCGATATCACAAGTCAAAGAGCAAGGCAGTTTGTGAGCTCAGATCTCGATAAGTTTGATCTGATCCTAGTGATGGATAGCAGTAATTTTCAAAATGCAAGATCGCTTTGTACAGATAAAAGTCAAGAGGATAAAATAAAGCTCATCCTTAATTACGTTTATCCTGAGCAGAACATGGCGGTTCCGGATCCATACTACGATAATAGCTTTGCTAATGTGTATGACTTACTGGATCGAGCCATAGATGCACTTATCAGTACACACGTCGCACGCGCATGAATAAGGTCAAGGTATCTTTTACTATTTGTATAGCTTTTCTTCTGGTCTCACAGAGCCTAATGGCTCAACCATCCAAAGAATCCATTCGTAAAGTCATCAGCGAAGTCAATGAACTACGAGCTTCTGGATGTATCTGTGGTGGCAAATGGATGCCCCCAGTAGACCGAGTTTCGTGGGATCCCGGCCTACACTTGGTTTCTAATAAGTATGCCAGATATATGGCTAAGTACGATCACTTTGATCATGTGTCTAGAGAAGGAGAAGATCTAGGAGATAGACTTGATAACGCCGGATACGATTGGATTACTATCGGAGAAAATCTTGCTCACGGTTACGATGATTTTTATCAAGTACTTGAAGCTTGGAAAGAAAGCCCTTCGCACTGTAAGATGCTCATGCACCCAGATATGAATAAGATGGGATTATCTAAGCATCGGAGATACTGGGCACAAAGTTTTACGGGTGTGCCTAAGGGGATCGTCTCTAAGTAATCAGAATCTTCTGTTCCCGTAGTCTGGTCGAAATCCTATCCTAACTCCTATCTGGAGTTGATTAATATTAGAAGAAGCATCCACGCCCGGTTGCCCAAACGAGTTACCTATCTCATGCCATGAGACATCAAAGTATCGATTAAAAGCGACAAAAGGAGATATAGTCACGAGGTCATTCAGGCCAATATCTAATCCAATACCGATAGTGCCTCTGACATCTATGTTGCCATCTCTAAGGGCTTCATCCGCAACCGCCTTCTGAGCAAAGTCTACGCCGATGCCACCCAAAAAGAAGAATCCCTTTTTTACGAGTCCACCTTGTTTGCTGAAGGTAGGGCAGTCACAATCATCAATCAGATCGAAAAGGTAAATGTGAGTTTTTACCCCTCCACCGATCTGTCGCAGAGTGAGCGATGTCCTCGATACAGCTAACTCTGATGTTGCTTGATGAAATGAGAGATAAGGATAGAACTCTATCCTTTGGTTACGAAGACGTGTCCAGTAGTCGACTTCAAAACTCACGGAGCTTTCAAATACGGACTGAGGCCTATTCTCTACAGTACTGAAATACTCATCCCAAGAGCTGGTATTATTGATATTGAATCCAGCTCGGACTCCCCACTGCCCATGGAGAGAGTAAGAACAAGTAATGAATAAAATTAGAATCGAAAGCTTATACATAGTCAGTGCTGTAAAACAAAAACGTTAGATCATACTATGGTGGTATCTTTGCCATCACATGAAGACGAAGACATTAAAGGATAAGGTAGAGGTTATCACGCTTGGATGCTCCAAGAATGTTGTTGACTCTGAAAATATCGTAACTCAGTTACAAGGTAATGATATCGAAGCCTATCATGAAGATCAAGATAAAGAGGCCAATGTAATCATAGTAAACACGTGCGGTTTTATCGATCTTGCAAAGGAGGAGTCTGTCAATACGATCCTTTCCCAAGCTCAGCGAAAAAAGGCAGGAGGTATCGACAAGTTATATGTAACTGGATGCTTATCACAGAGATATAAAGATGACCTCGAGACAGAGATCCCTGAAGTAGATGCTTACTTCGGTACAATGGAGCTTCCGGCGCTCTTAGCGCGATTTGGAGCAGACTATAAGCATGAACTCATCGGTGAAAGGAAGATCTCAACACTTTCTCACTATGCCTATCTCAAGATCTCGGAGGGTTGTAATCGAACTTGTACATTCTGTGCGATACCACTTATGAGGGGTAAGCACAGATCGAGAACCATCGATGATCTTGTAAAAGAAGCTGCTAATCTAGCGAAGTACGGAGTGAAGGAGGTTATGCTTATAGCTCAAGAACTTACCTACTACGGATTAGATATCTATAAGAAGAGAGCGCTGTCAGAGTTACTACATGCCTTATCAGCTGTAGAAGGAATAGAGTGGATCAGGCTGCATTATGCATATCCGACGAAGTTTCCTCTTGATGTGCTAGAGACGATGGCAGAGCTTCCTAAGGTGTGTAATTATCTAGACATACCACTGCAGCACGCACATGACGACACACTCTTCAGGATGAAGAGACAGATAACTCAAGCTGAGATGAGAGAGCTCATACAGGAGGCAAGACGTATAGTGCCAGATATAGCTATCAGGACGACGATGTTGGTTGGATTTCCAGGAGAGACGGAGGCAGAGTTTCAGGAGCTTTGCAAGTTCGTAGAAGATATGCGCTTTGATAGGCTAGGGGTCTTTCAGTATAGCCATGAGGAAGATACGGGTGCTTATGAGTCAGTAGATGACGTGTCACCAGAGCTAAAGGCAGAGCGAGCACAGGAGCTCATGGATATCCAGCAGATCATATCTTTCGAGCACAATGAAGAGATGGTCGGTAAGGAGTACAAAGTCTTAATCGACAGAAAAGAAGGTGGCTACTTTATCGGGAGAACAGAATATGATAGCCCTGAGGTAGATAACGAAGTACTCATAGATGCAAGTGAGCATTACACTAGGATAGGAGACTTTGCTAAGATTAAGATTACTGGAGCTGAGGATTTTGATATCTATGGCTCACCCGTCAGTTAGACAACATTATATAATCGATTGTGTTACCATTTGGTAATAGGAAAGCAGTGGACAGTCCATCACCATTCGAACAAGAGGTACATCCCGTAAGACAAGCTATCGTCTTCGCAGTGGCACTTCCAGTGACGATTGTGTTGTTTATGATCCCAAGTTGGATAGGTATCTATGAACTACAGGATTACTTTCCATGGACAGTAGCTGCTGCCTTCACCTTCTTATTCGGCATCGCTAATAGCATACTGAGTCTTGCCGCAAAAGATCAAAACAAATACTGGGGTGGTTCGATCATGTGTTATATGGCAGTTTTGGTCTTTGGAGGTTTCGTAGCTTGGTTGTTCAGCGGACTAAACGTGTATGAAGCGAAATCTTTTAGATGGATATATGTCGTTTTCACGTTTGGATATCTGTTGTTCCTTTGTATGGTCAGAGCCATGCGTAAGATCGTTCAGATAGCTCAAGAGCAAGATTCGAGATTACGAGGTGAAGACCTAAAAGATAAAAATTCTTAAAAACCGTAAATATTTATAATCATGAGAATTTCCTCAATATTAGGCCTGCTGATGATACTGGCTCTGTCTACATCTTGTCAGACTTCATCCAAGCAGTATAATGCACCAGCATCTACACAAGAATGGTCAAGTGTTATCCCAGACGAAATCACAAGAGTCGAAAAAAGCGACGAAGAGTGGAAGCAAGAGCTGAGTGATCAAGAGTACTATGTCATCAGAAACAAGGGTACTGAAAGACCTGGCACTGGAGACTTACTCAATAATAAGGAAGATGGCCTCTATGTATGTAGAGCCTGTGGTCTGCCTTTGTTTGCTTCTGACACTAAGTTTGAAAGCGGCACTGGATGGCCTAGTTACTTTCAGCCAGTGAAAGAAGAGTTTATCAAAGAAGAGACTGATTATCATATCGGATATGCTCGTACTGAAGTGATGTGCGCGCAGTGTGATGGTCATCTTGGGCACGTATTTCCAGATGGTCCTCGACCAACAGGTCTTAGATACTGTATTAATGCAGTATCATTAGATTTTGTACCAGTGACTTCTGACTCTGAAACAGATGTTAAGTAATGTCTATGAGGTGCATTGCACCGAGAAGTAAAGACAATTAAGACTTAGAAGACTTCTCCATCAGAGAAGTCTTTTTTATGTCTCTTATCTAGGTGAAAAGAGATGTTTTCGCTTACGGTCACGGATAAGAATAGCTACTCAAAAGCATCTTCTTGATCTACTTGATGTAAAACCTATGACTGTATAATGAATTAGGCAGCAGCTGAATTTGATGCTGCAAAGACTGTGATTAGTACTCGCTAGACGGTGCTAAGAACTTTCGGACCTCATAGCATCCATCACAATCGCGATCGATATACTGGAAGTCTGCTCTTTCAGATAGATCTTCAAGGATCTCTTCGTAAGACTTACTTAAGTCTATGTTGACAACGCCTTCCGGATTAAACTCTATCTCTGAGCCACTGATGACTTTCCAGTCAGACTGTTCCATGAGGTAATCAAGCACATAAAGTATATCGTAGTCTTGCCCGAAGTACTCTTCTTCGACATCATTGAGATCAATAAACTGATGACCATCCCATCCATATCTATCACCTTGCGTAAGTACTACAAATGTATTTGGATCTTCTAGGGAGTATGCTCGGACACTACCTTCTATATTTTCTATGATTTCAACAAACTCATCTCGTCCTCCTTCTATACGGAACTTAGTACCAAGGACTCTTACTCCGATACCACTATTCTTAGTAGTTAGGATAAATGGTTTGTCGGCGTTATGTGCGATATCAAATACTCCGCGTCCATCAAGTTCGACGTTTCTAGTATTGATCTGGTTTATGTCTTTGAAGTACTTTATGGCAGACTCACTTTCTAGATCTAATATAGATCCATCACTTATTGTGATACCATCAGGTAGGTCCGCTGTCGCAAATGTTGCATACAAATCACCATTTGCACCTCCGGTACCAAACAGACCTTTACCATTGTATAGATTAAAACCTGCAAATCCTATTAAGAACAATGACGCTGCTACGGCGAGCGATCGCCACATGAATCGTTGGTTGTCCTTTTCTTCAACAACTACAGGTGCTACTGGCTCCATCTTCACTTCTTTAGCCACAGTTGGCTGAGAAGGTGTTGTCGGAGGGGTATAGGTAGGTGTAGATGCAGTCGTGTTGACTGGAGTTATAGTAGGTGTTGGTGTGCTTGGCTTCGTTGCCAATACTGCAGTACCTGCAGCTATTGGGGCTGCGCTTACTGCTGTTAAATTAGCTGGAGTTGACTTGCCTTTGATCATATCACTAAAGGCTGACCACTCAGCTTGTACATCTACTGTCTTATACTCGTTAAGTCGAGAACTCTCAGATATAATCTTGTTAAATGAAGAGAACTCTTCTGTATTACTTTTTGAAAAACCTCTCCATTCATCTACTTTTTTCCTTTCGACAGGACTAGCTAGACCATCGAAGTAGTGGAGGAGCTCTGTATCTGTTACTGAATTATGAAGAGCTTTAGAGAAAGACTCCCATTCCATGTCGGCATCGACCTTTTGGTACGAGTTGAGGTGTTCAGCCTCATCGAAGATGGTTTGGTACAACTCCAAATCAGTGGCATTATCGACATCTTCGGAAGCCCAAGCTTCTAGCTTTTTTAGCTTCTTCGGCGATGCCTCGCCTCTAAGGAGTCTCAGTATATCTTGCTCTTTTATACCTGACATTTTAGTTAATCTGCTGTGATTATGACGTACGATAAAACGTATGCCACATTTTTTCAATTGTTTTTATGTTGTAAATAGAACTTCATTCTCTTGGAGATCCTCTTTCAGAAGCCGTAATGCCTTTGCTACATTGTCTTCAACAGCCCGTTTGGAGATGTTGAGATAGGCGGCAATTTCATTGTACGTCAATCCTTCAATTTTACTCAGCGAGAATATCTTTCTCATTTTGGGTTTCAACTTGTCCATAGATTTCAGAATCTCTTCTCTTATGAGGTATGAGTTCATATGAGTGATATTCTCGTCTATGTCATCCACATTGACAGTGCTTTTGTAGTCATCCAGCTTTTTGTTGGCTCTGATGTGATCTATCATACGATTTCTCACAGCAGAGTATAGATAACTCTTCGCTGAAGTATTGACATCAATACTGTCTCGATTTTCCCAAACTTTTAAAAATGTCCCTTGCACGATTTCGCGACTGGCTTCCCAGTCCTTTATGAAACTATTTACATAGTTACAGAGGGGGCCGAAATACGTTTTGAAGACGTCTTCAAAGTTTGATTCTTTAAATGGACTCTCGTTCACAACTTTATAACACTTTAAATGATACTAGACCCCTATGCGAACCTTCACAAAAAGGAAGCTAGAGACTGTAAATTTAGCATAAAAAGCGACATATTAAAAATATTCGTAATACATACACGGCTTTAACATCTCTAATCCGGACTTGTCTGTTGACAATTATTTACGAAAGTGGAACCGATAAAAGCCTGTAGATGGGCTAACTTTGGACGTATCAAGATATAATATGGCAGAAACTACATTGTGGGAAGGTTCGGATAAATATTTGTGCGACAGAGAGTTAGCACAGGCCTTTCATATGTCTAGAGTGCTTGGCATGCCTCTTCTTATAGAGGGGGAACCTGGTACAGGAAAGACAGAATTACCGATCCAGTATTCGACGGATCGAGATATACCTATCCATGTATACCCTGTGGGGTCGAAGAGCACTGTAGATCAGTTCGTTGCAAGATTTGATCATGTGAAGTACCTGAGGGATTCGCAGATAGAAGTACTCAATGCGCAGCGTGATGAGAAGGGATTAGATACAAAACTCAGTACTAGCGGTAGAAGTACAGAGAGGTTAGAGGATTATGTACTGTTAGGTCCTGCAGCGAAAGCCTACAAGATGCCTAACAGTGTCCTCCTTATCGATGAGATAGACAAGGCACCGCGCGAGTTTCCTAATGACTTGCTCTATGCGCTGAGCCATCGAAAGTTTGTTATGCCAGAGTCTGGTGAAGTCGTAGAGGTCTCTGAAGAAGATATGCCAGCCATCGTGATCACGAGTAACCGTGAGCAAGAACTACCGACTGCTTTCAAGGGAAGATGTATATATCACTATATCGCATTTCCTCCACCGGAGACGATGAGAAGTATCGTTAATAAGCACTATCCTAAGGCAGATGATGATATAGTTAGTCAGGCGATCGATGTCTTTTATCAACTCCGACAGCTAGGATTAGAAAGAGCACCTTCAACTAGAGAGCTGCTTAACTGGTTAAAGTATATGCAGACGCACACTTCTAAAGAAGAAACTATCCAGCGCATCAAAAAGTTAGATGGTCTAGGTGCGTTGATTAAGACACAAGATGATATACGCAGAGTAGAGCGTAATCTAAAAGATGATCTAGCGTCACCGGGAGGTGCATCACGATATTAACATGAGATAAGATGTTTGAGAGTTTTCCAGAAGTATGTAGAAGTTATGGCGTCCATGCGGATGTAAGGTCGCTGCTATTACTTCAGAAAGCGCTGGACAAACAACTGATAGGAACTGTAGGAGATATCTATACTTTCTTTAAAGGTTCGGTTGTAAAAGATCCTACTCACATAGGGCCATATACGCAGGCATTCTATGATTACTTTGTTGGTGTGGACATCAAACCCGGAGAGCGACTCAGCGATGCTATCGGTCGATCTGACACTTTTAAAGACTGGGTGGATGATTTTTTTCAAGGTGATGATCGCAGAAGAGAGATGGACGTCGATGACCTAATTAATCAGTTTTTGGATGAGGTCCATACCACCACCTTTGATATCAAGAGAGTTATCGATGGCGAGAAAATCTTGAATGAAGATGATCCCGATCGAGCTGATGATAATAATCGCGGCAACGGTGATGATGCCAATGCTGATCGTCTTCTAGAGAAAGCGGCAGACTATAGATTTGTGGATCTAGAGGAGTTACGTCGTCGGATGGAAAAGGTCATGGAGCAGCAGACTAGGGATCATCAAGGAGGTAGTCACTGGGTAGGAACTGGTGGGGTTAGTCCATATGGTCATGGAGGTGCTGCCATGGGAGGTATACGAGTAGGAGGCAGCGGTGGAGGTAAGATGGCTAGAGAGGTCATGGGTGACCCACAGTACTATCCCGTAGATATAGACGCTCACATCAGTGATGATAACATAGATGCCACCTTGGCTTCGCTTAAAGGAGTAGTAGAGGAAACCAATGAGAGATATCTCGACATACCCATCACTGTAAAGGAAGGTGTGGCAGCAGGTGGGTTATTTCTACCTGTAGAACTGGACAAGACAGAAGATAGGCTTCAAGTTATCTTACTGATCGATAATGGTGGATACTCGATGGACTACTATATCAAGGCGATACAAGCTCTCTTCAAGAAAATGAAGACTCGCTATCAACATGATTTGGAGACCTACTACTTCCATAATACTATCTTCAAATATGTATATGAAGATGAGCGCCGTACTAGAAAAGTACCTATCGAACGTATCCTTTCTAAAGATCCTAACTATAGAGTATTTGTCATCGGTGATGCAGCCATGGCACCATACGAACTACACGAAGGAAGTATCATAGCATGGGGGAGGATCAACGAAAAGTTCAAGAAAGCAGCTTGGCTCAATCCTGTATCAGAAAAGCACTGGCATATCACATGGACGACTACGATCTTGCGTAAGATCTTTAAGATGTACACTATGACGCCGCGTGGTATCGAGCAGGCCATACTTGCCATGAATAAGAAGAAGTCCTAGTTCATCCAACTAAAGGATCCTTTTAAGAAAATACTAAAGAATACCATCACGACGATAGCTGTGAGGCAGATGGTAGCTAGTGCACTGAAGTAGCTCTTAGGTACTTTTGATCTTTCGACCACTTCTGCGATCAAGCTGATGATCAAGATGGCAGCTGATAAGACGGCGATGATCAGGCATAGGAGAAGCCCCACGTAACTATCCAATGCATATACTAGGGACAATATAATGGCCTCTACAAGTATGATCTCTATGGTTCCAATCTTCAATCTAGTCTTGTTAATGTTACTTTAAATCCTGACGCCTACTGTGTACTTATCAAGAGAAAATCACGTTTCCTTTCTGAACTCCGATAGCTCAAGATGAGAATATTTTTCTTCCTACTTACCACTCTTGGCTTAGCTACCTCTTCGTGGGGTCAAGCTTCTACTCAGATCCAACAGATCGAAGAGCAGTATGCCTTTAATATCCAGCAGACGCATATCAATGACGTCTACATACCTGAAGATGTCGATGATGCCATGACGGAACTTGACCGACTATCTGATGAAACAGGTAGGGCCAAGTTTTTAGAAACTGATGAAGACAATGCTGCTAAAGTACTGGTCAAAGGACTTGGCAGATGGATGATTGTTAATTGGAATTTTTTCGACGGCAGTCGCTTATCTCATTATCTTAAAGAGATGGGTGTATCACATCCTGATGATATGGCGAAGTTTCTGATTGTAAGTTACCATAGATATCTCCGCGGAGCTGATCAAGAATATAAGATTCGTGCTAAGATCTATGAGGAGCAGCGCAAATCCGATCAAGAAAAGCGCAATGCTGAGCTACAAGCTGAAGCCGAAAAGAATTATCAAAAAGGTAAGGGAGATAACTAGTACAGTGGTTCTCCATTGAGATCATAACACAAGATCTCACTCATATGACTTAAGAAGGGCTTCAGCGCTTTGTAAGACTTCACCGCCTCTTTTAGAAATCCAGGATCAGTTATTTCCTTGACCGTATATGTCTTACTGAAGATGAGTTGCTTATGGCGAAGGAGATCTATATCCGGATGATCTTTGTTATACCCTTTGGGAGATGTCTTTACTGTGGCACCCTCAAGTTCACCCCAGATTGCAACTAGCTTTTTGTTTTTAATAGCCTTGCGTAGTGACTTTGCGTCACGATCGATATTTGCTCGTATAAGATTCATGTCACCTTGATCGGGTTTCCAAAATCCCGAAGCTAGGTAGCCGCCCTCTGGCGTGATCTTCATAAAGTAACCACCGCGGAGATAAGGTTTGGTCCGCGTGAGTGACATGCTCCAGTGACTATTATAAGGAGTTTTATCCTTGCTAAATCTCACATCACGATAGATCCTGAAAAGCTTGCGACGTTCGATCTCATCCCACTTTGTCATCTCCGTCTCCCACGCTTCAACAAATGATTTCATATTAGCATTGGCGATATCGTAACGTTCCTTATTCTCTTGAAACCATGGACGATTATTATTCTTTCGTACATCACTTAAGAATTTGATCGTCTCCTTTTTGATTACATCCATAATCACTTTTTCACTTTCGTAAATAGGTCTTTTAAAATTAGAATATTGGCTATTACTTCATTCTAATTACTCAGTCCGTTTTCCGAAAAGAAGGCGATCGCCCTCTCGAAAACAAGAGAGGAAGACATCTGCAATACCATCTCCATTAAAATCAGCAACTTCTACATCTATGACAAGACTAGGTACCTTCTTTTCAATTAGCTCAAGTGTATGATCTATAAAGTTTCCCCTGCCATCGTTGAGTGCGATGGTAAAGCCATGAGCAGTGCCTAAGAGTGTACCATTTCCTGAGAGTAGGTCAAGATCTCCATCATTATCAAGGTCATAGAAGTCTCCATCTACAGAACCAGCTGTATTACCTAGTTGCAATTGCTCTTCTGATCTATCGACGAAGGTGCCATCTTCGTTAATTAACAATCTTTGTGTTGGAGGTTGAGATTGAAAAAACCTGACATTCGCAAAGTAGATATCTAGATCACCATCTCCGTCGACATCTCCAAAGTCTCCTTCTCTTGTTTCTTCACTTATGCCTCCATTAAAGACTTTTTCACTTACATCCTTGAAGATGCCGTGACCATCATTTTGTAAGAGCTTATTTTCTAATTCATTGGCGACTAGGATGTCTAGATCTCCGTCATTGTCATAATCACCAAATTCTACATCCTGAGTTATGTCATCAGCCTGGGGTAGCCTCTGGGCTGTTTGGTCTATCCAAGTTCCTTGGTTGTTATACCACAAGAAGTTTTGGCCATTGTTAGCAAGCATGAGATCTACCCAGCCGTCGCCATCGATGTCAGCCTTACTGATACCATTGGTTACGCCGGTGCCTGGTAATTCCTCAGATCTGTCTTCATAAACTCCTTGCTGAGTGAACTCATAATATTCATTCACTTTATCATCTTCTGTTACTACGATGATCTCCATAAACCCGTCATGATCAAAGTCCTCTACCACTACATCTTCGCTATCATGGTAGGGATAATATGGATATGGAGGTGGGGAGACGGAAGTCTCCTTATCTGGTAGAAGATGAGAAGCATCTTCGAACTTTCCGGTGCCATCGTTTATCAGGATGACATTCTTTAAAAACTCTATGGCTAGTACAACATCTAGATCCCCGTCTCCATCTAGATCTACGACACTAGCATCCATCGTGTTAGCAGGTTGTATGGCAACTGGAGGAAGATGGGTACTTGATACTTCCGAGAAAGAAAGCTGCCCAAAGGTTTGATTCAGTACTAAAAACATCATCAAACAAAGCGACATATAGAATTTCAAGAGGTCTAATAATTTCATGTGGTCAATATAGTGATCCTACGCCGATAACAAAGTCGCACCCAGAAAGCAAATATGTTGACCTCAGGTAATCTTTCTCAGACTCTCCATGTTATATCCTCCATATCAGAATCATATCAGCAGTTGTCTAGAATATTACTTGCTTCCATCGTCCCACTGAGTCTTCTTGCACTTCTTGAGATTACGATCTTCCGATCTATATCATCTTTACCTGTATGGTGCAAGATCGCATATGTTGCTATTGCTCTGATGGGTTATATCGGAGGTGTATTAGCCATCAGTCAGAGAGGTGTTAGACCGATCCATAGATCTGCACCGGTCAACTTCTTAGTAGGTTGGTCTTTCGTATCTGTAACTCAGAAGGTAGCCCTGATCATATTCTTTCTTATTGCATTGATAGCTTCTTCATTCTTGGATCCGGGTACCGCCTATCTGGTCAAGTTGGGTGCTTTTATTCTTTCACTAGGACTAGTACTAGCTATGACCTATGGCTTGACTTATGGGAAGTATAGATATGTAAAAGAAGAACGAGATGTCCATTTTGATGAGCTTCCTACAGACCTAGAAGGTCTTAAAGTTGTACACATCAGTGACATCCATTCAGGGACTTGGGATAGTAAGGAGGGCGTCCAAAAAGGGATAGATTTGATCAATGCCCAGCAACCAGATCTCATTTTATTTACCGGAGATCTGGTGAATACGAACAAGGACGAGATAGATCCCTTTATAGAACAGTTTGCAAGCCTAAAAGCACGCTATGGCAAGTATGCTATACTTGGTAATCACGACTACTATGGCCAGCCTCGTGAAAAAGAGTTGAGACCTTTTTACTATCAAGATTTATATGGTAAGATCGAGCGCATGGGTTTTGATCTCATTTTAAATGATAGTAGGAAAGTAGTGATAGGTGAAGACACGTTGTTTCTTGCTGGAGTTGAAAACTGGGGACATGGCCGATTCTTTCCAAAGAGGGGAGATTTAGATGAAGCTTTTGCAGAAGTGCCTGCAGAAGGATTTACAATACTGATGTCACACGACCCAAGTCACTGGGATTTGAAAGTTAGAAAGTTTGATCGAAAAGTGCCCCTCACATTAAGTGGTCATACTCATGCTATGCAATTTGGCATCAACCTTCCTTTTTTCAAATGGTCTCCAGTAAAATATCGGTATCGCTACTGGATGGGGCTATATGAAAGTGATAATGAAAAGCTCTATGTCAATCGTGGCTTTGGTGTGCTCGGATATCCAGGCAGAGTAGGGATGAGTCCCGAAGTAACTGTATTGAATTTGCGTAAAAGCAATTCTACGTCTAGTACTAGTTCATAAATAGACTCTTATCAAGACCGGTATCGAATCTTATATCTGTCCAAGTCACGGTGATCCAAGGATCTTCAGAGATATCTGCTTCCCAAGTAGATCTTTTATATCGTCGATCAGAAGGAATCAATATACCATCGACTTCTTCATATTTGACTTCCATCAAAAGTGGAGTTTCTATTAAACCAAAATCTGCAACTGTAAACAAGAATTGATCAGCTAGTCCGGATTCTTGATTGATATGAACTTGATATATATCTCGAGGCTTTGGATCTTTTGGATCAAATGTTACATCAACAACATCATACTTGATTCCTCCGAATTCAGCGACTCCTTTGTGCTCATATAGTAGACCTGGATCTAACAACTTCGGAAACATGGCAAACCAATAGAAATTTGTGGGCCTGTTAAATGCAACGCGTTTCAAGTGAGTAGTATCGCTTATGACAGTACCATTATTCTTTAACCAATAACCCTGACCATCATATCCCTGCTCTATTTCTCCTTCAAGATCTGTCAGAGTTCTTTCATGTTTTGTGTAATGACCATAAGATAGCTCACCATCAAAAATGTACTTTTCATTAGATATATCAGTCTTTCCATCGGGAGTCCTATAGGTGTATGTATACGTCACGTCCTTTTTATCTAAGAGATCTTGATAATCACCAGTCTTCTGTACGAGTTGATAGACTAGCTCATGACCTTTGTTTTGAAAAGCAGGAGCCTCAGAAGATTTGTTTTTTGACGACGTAGGTGGATTGCAGGCAAAACATGCGACGGTAATTATGAAGATGATGTTATAGCTGTATTTCATTGTTTTTATAATTGATGATTTGTTAGGCTTTTTATGAGGGTGATGATTAAGACCAGATTTGACTTCCTCATCACATCTCAGTCTGAAGTGCGCTGTCTTGCTCATGCTTTTCTATCGCTAGTTGGATCAGTCTATCTACCAGTTCTCTTTGATTTATGCCAGATAGCTCCCAAAGAGTAGGGTACATAGATATATTAGTGAAGCCTGGCAAGGTGTTGATTTCGTTGATGTAGAGCACTCCTTTTTTTGTCAAAAACATATCCACCCTAGCTAAGCCATAACACTCCAGAAGAGTGAAGGTCTTGATAGAAAGTTCTTTGATCTTTTTGACTTCTTCATCTGAAAGTTCAGCAGGAGCTTTGAGCGCCGCTCCGTTCTCGTCAATGTACTTCGCTTCATAGGAGTAGAAACCATCTTTGGGGATAACTTCTCCAGGGATGGAAGCTATCGGATCATCATTGCCAAGTACTGCACACTCTATTTCTCGACCAAAGATTCTCTGCTCGATGATGACCTTATGATCAAACTTAAAGGCAAACTTAATAGCCTCCGCCAGTTCATCTTTAGAGGTCACATGCGTGATACCTACCGAGGAGCCTAGATTCACAGGTTTTACAAATAAGTCTTCTCCGAGTCGACGTACGATGGCCTCTACATCGATCTTATCTATGTCTCTTCTTCTTATAGTTTCCCAAGGAGCACTTGGGATATCTGCATCTCGGAGTAATCTCTTCATGACTTCCTTATCCATACCGACTGCTGACCCAAGAGTGCCGGGGCCTACACAAGGTATGTTAGCCATACGCGCTAGTCCTTGGATACTTCCATCTTCACCATAGCTTCCATGAAGTACGGGGAAGAGTACATCTATGTGAAGCCTTAATTCTGTTTTTTTAAGTGGAAGTAGATAGTGATCATCTGTATTTTGTGAGAAGAGTACCTCGTGGTTTTTATTGGTAAGTGCGATCTGTGATGGATCATCTTGATGCATGAGCTTCAGACTATCATTTTGATAGTACCATTTACCGGATTTATCGATACCTATTAGTACTGGATCGTACTTGTCAGAATCTAGGGATTTGAAGACATTTTGAGCAGAGAGTAGAGAGATTTGATGCTCGGTAGATCTTCCTCCAAAGACAATAGCAACCTTTAGTTTCGACATATTATTAAAAAATGAAATACGAAGATAGCACAGAGATATGAGCTTTGACAGTGCCTCTTGAAAGTCGTTTTATGCTCAGGATCAGTGATTTCGGAGTGTAATGTAGTTGACAATTACCAAACCGAGTGAATTGGGTCTTTCCTACTTAAGAGGATCACTAATTTTTCTGTAATATTGGCGTAACATTACTTTTATACGAACCAAACTAACAATCCAATAATGAGAATGAACCATCTCCTGATGATCGTAGCTGTTTTTGCGCTCACAACGACATCATGTATAAGTAAGAAAACTCTAGAAGCCCTTCAAGGGGATTATGATCAAGCTCAAAGGGATCTAGCCAAATGCGGTGAAGACCTAACAGCACAGATGGCACTCGTCGATCAGTGTGAAGCTGACAAGCAATCACTAAGAAGCAATATCCAAAACCTTCAAGGACAAGTGGAAAATAGAGATGGTCAGATCAATGACTTAAGATCTCAGATAGACGATCTCAAATCTCAGCGTGCTACCCAAGTAAAACAAGTGGAAGGCCTTACCGTCTTATCTCAGTCTGCTAATGATAATATCAATAGGACGCTTGGACAGCTAGAACAAAGAGATCAATACATCCGACTTTTACAAAATGCAAAGACTAAGGCCGACTCGATTAACCTAGCTCTTTCTGCTAATCTTAAGAGTACTCTTAGCCAAGGTATCGCAGATCAAGATATCGATGTAGAGTTAGACAAGACAGTAGTCTTTATCAATCTCTCAGATAAGATGGTATATCAGAGCGGTAGTTCATTATTGACTCCTAGAGCGAAAGAGGTTCTGGCTAAGATCGCACTCATCGTACAAGGAAGAGATGACCTCGAGGTGATGGTAGAAGGATATACAGATAACCGTCCCATCAAGCGAGCATGCTTTGAAGATAACTGGGACCTCAGTGTGAAGAGAGCTACATCAGTAGTAAGAGTTTTACAAAACGATTACGGTATCAATCCTGATAGGTTGATAGCAGCCGGCCGTGGAGAATATAACGTCATAGCAAGTAATGCCACTGACGAAGGAAGATCACTTAACAGAAGAACAAGGATCATCATCTTACCTAAGCTAGATCAGTTTTATGATCTACTTAATCCGGATAACGTTCCAAACTAAGATCACTTCTTAAAGAATAATATTTAGGTCGAATTTAAGGTCGCTACTAGGTGAGTAGCGGCCTTTTTATGTTTTAGTGTGATAGTAACCTAGGAGATCACCCACCAAATATGAACTACCACCAACGTATATGATATCATCATCTGCAGCTTGTTTAAGTGCGGAAGTAAGAGCAGACTCAACTGTGTCATGAGAACTGTGTGATATACCTATGGAGTTGGCCACCGCAGATAAAGTCTCCACTTTCATACCTCTCTCTGGACTTGGTGAAGTGAGGTAGTATTGATGATTGAGATCCAAGAGGCTCAGCATTTTCTCTATGTCCTTACCTTCCACAAAACCTAAGATGAAGTGTATCCGAGCTTTAGAAAGCAATCTGAGCTGAGCAAGTACTTGCCTAAATGCATCGATATTATGGGCGCTATCCGATATTACTCTTGGTGATTCTTGATGGATCGTCCACCGACCGATAAATGAGGAGAGCTTCTTATAATTTTCTAATCCTTTAGAGATATCATTAGCTGTGATGATGATGTCCTCATCATGTGAGAGCATCTCGATAGTCCTGATAGCTGTTGTGGCATTTTCACTAAAGAATGGCTCCGATATCTTTCCTTCTATCTTGTATGTAGACATTTCAGAAACGAAAGAGGTTGACTCTGCTTCTTCTATAGTTTCCACCTCCAAGGATGCAAAGCTTAACAGAGATTCTTGCTCTTCTGCTTTTTTCATAAAGACATGATCACAAGAAGCTTGATGTTTACCGATGACAACTGGGACACCAAACTTGATGATTCCCGCTTTCTCACCCGAGATAGTATACACATCTGGGCCGAGTGTTTTTTGGTGATCTAGACTGATATGAGTTATAACGGAAAGAAGTGGCAAGAGGACGTTCGTACTATCTAATCGACCTCCTAGTCCAGTTTCTACTATAGCGAAGTCTACATCTTTTTTAGAAAAGTAATCAAAGGCCATGGCTACTGTGACTTCAAAAAAGGAAGGCTGAACTTTCTTGATCAGCTCTTCGTGGGTATTGATGAATTTGATGACTTGCTTTTCCTTGATCATCTTCCCGTCGACTTTGATTCTTTCGCGGAAGTCCATATAGTGAGGAGAAGTATAGAGGCCCACACTATATCCGGCCTCTTGAAGTATGGCGGCTATCATATGGGCGGTAGTGCCCTTTCCATTTGTCCCAGCGATGTGGACTGATGGATATGTATCTTGTGGATGTCCAAGATGCGAACACAGCTGGATGATGTTATCAAGGTTACTCTTGATGGCCTTGCCACCTATCTTTTGATAGGCAGGTACGAGGCTGTAGAGGTAGTCGATTGTTTCTTGATAAGATCTTTCATCCATATGGTTGCAAAGGTGTGCGAATTGACTTGGACAGTTTAGGATATGGGTAGAATATTTTGACCAATTTTGATTGAGTGGACGTACATCAGGCAGATATCATCATATGTGGCGGCGGGCTTGCTGGCTTAAGTCTGGCTACCAGACTTGCAGAGCCAGAGTATAAGCACCTTAAGGTGATCATCATCGACAAGTCTTCAAAGACAGAAAACGATCGCACCTGGTCATTCTGGGCAAAGAAAGATCAGAAGAGATACGCCTCGATCTATCATAAGTCCTGGACGAAGATTGCATTTTACAGTGATGAAGCAGAAGTGATATCAAATACGGCGCCTTACACCTATAATACGATCCGCGGCATTGACTTTTATGAACACTGCCTGAAGATCATAAAAGCAAGCTCACATATTATTTGGGTACAAGCCAGCATACTAGAGATAGATGAAGAGAGGGAAAGCGTCACTGTGCGCACAGACCATGGACTTTATCGTGCCTCTTATGCCTACGACAGCATCGTGAAGAAGATGCCTTCTGACGATCATCTCTTTGTCTGGCAGCACTTTATGGGTTGGGAGATCACGATGGAGGAAGATACATTCGATGAGGATGTGGCTACTTTCATGGACTTCCGTATGGACCAAGGGCAGGATACGAGATTTGTCTATGTACTCCCCTTCAATAAGAGAAAAGCACTCGTCGAAGCGACACTCTTTTCGACTGATCTCTGGACAGAAGAGGGCTACGCTAGCATACTTAAAGAGTATATCGCCAAGCACTATAGATCGGACTACAAGATCGTTAATCAGGAGTTGGGCAAGATACCTATGACGACTGCTTCATTTGCGAAAGCGACACCACGAGTGATACCGATCGGCACGAACTCAGCGACTGTCAAACCCTCCTCGGGTTATGCCTTCACTCGCATACAACAAGAGGTCGATCAGCAAGCATCTAATATCAAAAAGGGTATCTATAAAGCGATAAAACCCAAGTCCAAATACCTAGCATACGACAAGACTCTACTCAATGTCCTATTGACTAAAAAGCGCACTGCTGCACATGTCTTTTCATTGATGTTCAAGCGTAATCCGGTCGCTCGAAATCTCAAATTCTTGGATGAAGAGACATCCTTGCTCGAAGAGATCAGCATCTTTATGACCCTTCCATTTTGGCCTTTTTTAAAGGCATTTACCTCTGAAAATGTCCTTAGAGTGCCAAAATCAAAGAAGATAAGACAACCTTAACAGCCATATCTAAGATTCCTCCGTCTTATAACCAAAATTCTCTCTTATCTTTGAAAGAGTAATCCACTTACGTAAATATTATGAATCTCTACGCATTATATATTATCACACTCTTTAATGTGACTCTGACAGCACCGGCAGCTGAGCCGCCAGTAGCAGAAGAAATCCAATGGTATTCTTGGGAGGAAGCTTATGAGTTATCTCAGACTACACCGAAGAAAGTATTCATCGATCTATATACGGACTGGTGTGGCTGGTGTAAGAAAATGGATAAAGAAACCTTTACAGACCCTGACGTTGTAAAGTTCATCAATGACAACTTCTACGCTGTTAAGTTTAATGCTGAGCAAAAAGGCGACATCGTATTTAATGAGAAGACTTTCTCTTTTGTCGCTTCTGGACGTAGAGGTGTACATCAGTTAGCTTATGCTCTCTTGGATGGACGTCTTGGATATCCAGCTTTTGTAACTTTAGATGAGTCTTTCGCAAGAATCATGATATCTCCAGGCTATAAGAAGTCTCCACAACTCCTGAAGGAGTTAGCTTTTGCTAAGGAGGAGAAGTACAAGACGATGTCATTTGACGAGTATAATACGACTCCGTAGTCTGACTTTTTTCTAGAACAAGTTGATATAGCTCTCAAAGACGAAGACTCGGTTCCTATTATACCCAGTTGTTTCTTTGAGTATACCGATCTTCATCAGGTCTGATATAAGAGTATTAGCGGCATTGTAACTGAGTCCAGTTGCGGTCTGAGCTTTTTTCACATTGATGATGGGGCGCTGGTATAAGTGCTGAAGTAATTCCAGTCCTCTAGGGCTTCTTCTTCCCATCTCCGCATTGATCTTTTTTTCTAGTTGATCTTTCATCTCTAGTATCCTAGAAAGAGTGTCTACTGCCTCTTCTGCAGTCTCTTTAACGCCTATAAGAAAGTACTTGATCCAAGATGATATATCGTTATTGACTCTTACGGCTGTAAGTTGATCGTAATACATACCTCTATTTTTGTCAAAATATGCAGACAGATAAAGCAGCGGCTGGTTTAATAACTGTTTGTCTACTAGCATGAGAGTGATCAGTAACCTTCCGATGCGACCATTGCCATCCAAAAATGGATGTATGGTCTCAAATTGATAATGCACTAGAGCTATTTTGATAAGCTCTGATACTTGGATTTCTTCATTGTGTACAAACTTCTCTAGGTCACTCATGAGTTCACTGATGTGATCATGAGATGGAGGTACATATGTAGCACTCATCAAGTCATGACCACCTATCCAATTTTGGCTAGTTCGATATTCTCCAGGTTGTTTATGTTGACCTCTCACGCTATCCATCAGGATCCTATGCGTATCTCGGATGAGTCGTGATGAGATGGGCAGTTCACTTGATTGACCGATGGCCTCATTGAGAGACTTGATATAGTTATGTACTTCTTTCCAGTCATTTCTGCGCTCAGGATTGATATCAGTTTCATCCATGAGAGCTTCACCTATCTGAGTTTGCGTCCCTTCTATCTTACTAGAGATGACCGCCTCCTTAGTGATATGAAGTTGTAGGTATAGATCTAAGTTAGGGACCAATTTAGAGTAGGAGTTGAGCTCTCCCAATTTCAGAGCAGCCTGCTCGATCAGTGTATTGAGCTCGGCATCTTGCCATTCCCACTGATCATTGATCTTGGTAGGTAGGAAGTAGTTATAGCCAGTGAGACTTTTGTGTAACTTTCCTGATATGTAGGAATCTATATGAATCATCGTCCCGAGACTTTATATCTCTATTTAGACGATAAAAGTACGATAAAGATATTTATATCTCAAGTTATTGTGTAAAATAGAAATAAGAAAGTCTGTAGTTCACATTACCGCTCTAATCTGAGTTATATCAGATCAGTGCTCCTGCTAAACAGCCAGTAAGTACTGTAGCGATAGTTCCTCCGATCAAGGCTTTAAACCCTAACTCTGTAAGAGTGACTCTTTTACCAGGAGCAAGCGCACTGATACCACCAATCTGTATACCGATAGAAGCGAAGTTGGCAAATCCACATAGCGCATATGCTGCCATGATAGATGATCGATTAGAGATCAGACCTTCTGCACGCATATCACCGAGGGTGACATAGGCTACGAACTCATTGAGGATAGTCTTCTCTCCTAGGAGCTGACCGATATAGTAGATGTCTTGGCCATTGATACCCATCACCCACGAAAGTGGAGCAAAGAGATATCCCAAAAATAACTGAAGAGATAGCGTATCATATTTGCCATCCGTCCAGGCAAGGATATCGTCATTGATATGAGCTTTATCACCTATGATACCAAGGATGTTATTACAAAGGAAGACGATGGCCATAAAGGCAAGAAGCATCGCACCTACATTGACCGCTAACTTTACACCGTCAGATGTGCCTCTAGCGATGGCATCTAAGACGTTAGAACCTACATCGCCTTTAGGAATTTTCAGATTCTTACTGACATCTTCATCCGACTGCGCGGGTACTAAGATCTTTGCTACTACAAGTGCTGCGGGTGCAGATATGATGGATGCTACGAGCAGATGAAGGCCAAACTCTGACTTGATGGTATCAGAGCCTCCTCCCAACACGGCCATATAAAATCCAAATACACTACCCGCTATCGTCGCCATACCACCTGTCATGAGACTCATGATCTCGGATCTCGACATCTTTTCCAAGTAAGGCTTGATAACTAGAGGAGCTTCGGTTTGACCCATAAATACATTGGCAGCTGCAGCGAGACTCTCGGCGCCTGTGAGCTTCATGGTTCTGTTCATCACCCAGGCAAATCCGTAGACTACTTTCTGAAGGATGCCGTAGTAATAAAACAGTGATGTAAGGGCAGAGAAGAATACGATGGTGGGCAATGCACTAAAAGCAAAACCATACTTAGACTCCGTGGCAAGCTCTCCAAATAAAAAAGCCGAAGACTCCGTAGCTGCGTCTATGACCACCAGAAATAAACTAACAATACCCTGAAATAAACTAGTTACAAAGGGCACCTTGATCATCAGAACAGCCAAGACCACCTGGATCAAAACACCAGTGGTCACTAATCTCCAGTTTACCGCTTTTTTATCACTACTCAGCAGATAACATATGGCGATAAGTATCACCACCCCTAACGCTGCTCGTCCGATCGCTAACATCATGACGAAAAGTAGTAATAAGTCTTGAGAGCATCATAATTCTCATACTTTCGTGAAGTATGAAAGTGATATTGAGATACCTTTTTCTTTTGGCATTTATCGGGCTAGTAGCTAGTTGTTCAGATAGTACTCCTACTTCTGAGGAGTATGCAGACTGCATGATATACCGCGACCAGTGGGGTGTCCCACATATCCATGGCAAGACAGATGCAGATGTTGCTTACGGTCTCGCATGGGCAAGCGCGGAAGATGATTTTGTTACGATGCAGGAGCAGATGATTGCTATCAGGGGGAGACTTGGAGAACTCAAAGGTAAAGATGGAGTTGTTGCCGATATCGGTATCAAGTATATGGGCCTAACCACTTACGTAAATGATCATTTAGAAGAGATCGAGAGCAAGACCTTAACCCTCATGCAAGGCTATGTAGATGGAGCTAATGCCTTTGCGAGATTACATCCTGATGAGGTTTTGCTGAGTGATATATTTCCCTTGAGGGTGGAGGACCTTGCTGCAGGAAACCTGCTTGGCCTCTCCGAGATATCTGGTGCTGGATCAGATCTGGCAAAGATCCTAGAAGGTAAGTTTGACAATAATAAATTAGAAGGGGAGAAAGGATCTAATGCCATAGCCTTCAGTAAGAAGATTACGCAGGAAGGCCAGACTTTTCTAGCTATCAACTCTCACCAACCGATGGAGGGTTGGTACTCTTGGTACGAAGTACATCTCATCAGTGATGAAGGACTTAATATACTTGGAGGAACATTTCCCGGCGGTACCACCATCTTTCATGGCACTAATGAACATCTCGGCTGGGCGCATACTGTCAACCATGCTGACTTTTCAGATGTCTACTTGTTAGAGATGCATCCTGACAAGCCGCTTCACTATCGCCTGGATGATACCTGGCTACCACTCAAAGAGATCGAGCTCGAAGCCAAAGTTGGATTACTTGGCCCACTGAAGTGGCCTGTAAGTCGCAAAATGTATGAGAGTAAGTATGGCCTTACTTATGAGATAGATGACAAGTTTTATGCGTGGAGATTTCAAGCTAGGGAAGCCATGAGATCTTTAGAGCAGTGGTACAAAATGAATAAAGCCACGTCTTATGAAGAGTGGAGAGCTGCGCTAGATATCCAAGGCATACCATGTACTAATATCGTCTATGCGGACAAGGAGGATAACATCTATTACATTAGTAATGGTAGGCATCATAAGAAGGACAGTTCGATTAATTATGATGGGTTGATCACAGCTACTACTTCCGAAGTTTTGTGGTCAGATCAGACGTGGCCCATCGCAAGTCTTCCGCAAGTAGAAAATCCACCATCTGGCTATGTGTATAATGTGAACCATACGCCATATGTATCATCTGATAGTTTGGATAATCCCGTGATGACTTCAGCCCAGACCACCATGTACTATCAACCTCCTCATGCACAGAATAATCGCTCACTACGATTTCAGGAGTTGATAGATGATAGGGAAGTGTGGTCTTATGAGGATTTCAAAACACTAAAGTATGATAGAAGTTACCCTTCTAAATTAAGAGCACATCCCTATGATGAAGAGCCTCTCCTTCAGCAAGATCCTGATGCAGATAAGGACATCAGCGAAGCTATTACTGCTTTGAATAATTGGGATAGGTCAACCGAAAGTGACAATGAAGTGGCTCCGCTTTTTCTTTTAGCTAAAGAAGAGTTAAGACAGATATATATATCACAACAAGAAATCCATACTGTTGATTACCTCAAGGCGATATCAAAAGCTGTTGAGCTGTTGCAAGATGAATTTGAGCATATCAAAATTCCCTTAGGCGAGTTTCAAAGACATAGAAGAGGAGATATAGACTTGCCGATGGCGGGAGGAGGCGATGTGCTTGCTGCGATCTATAGCCAACCAGAAGATGACGGAAAGTACCGAGCATACTCAGGAGAGTCTTATATACAGCTAGTAAGATTCGATAGCCTACAAGGACCCATCATCGAATCGATCAATGCCTTTGGATCTAGTGCAGAATCAGACAGTCCTCATTTTACCGATCAGATGCAGATGTTTGCGGAGCAAAAGTTAAAGTCAATGACCTTAGATTTGCAGAAAGTGATCAGCGAGGCTGAGACTTCATATCACCCAAAAAAGTTGACTGATGAATCAAGAGTTGAAAACTAAGGAGCTCTCAGAATATTGGATCGGAGATCGTGTGAAACTCAAGGAGAGTAATCGCACAGGTACATTCGAGGGTATATCGCCATCAGGCAAAGCACAGATAAAAGTCGACGAGAAGATCATCCTTTCTGCAGCCGATAATATCGAAGAACTTGAAGAAGAGGATACAAGAAAATTAGCGTTCCCAGAAGAAAAGAAAGTAGATCATGTAGATGTCCAACAATTTAATCCGGAGATCGATCTACATATCGAGGTGCTCGACCCAACACTAAAAAATGAGATACCACAGATGATCATCAATAAACAGGTCTCAGCATGTAAAAACCACATCGAGCAAGCGATATCCTTAGGTAGAAGAGAGATCACGATTATACATGGTAAGGGATTAGGTCAGCTAAAACTCGAAGTAGATAGTTTGCTGGCATCCTATGATCAGGTGTTATACACAAAGGTGATCCATCAGGGCGGTGCGACTGCTGTTGGGTTTAAGTGGAGTTAGCGTGAGGGTTTCTATGTTCTTTTCATGAGAAGTCATCGAAAACGAAGTTTTCTTGTTTCTTCATTTCTAAAGTTAATAACTGGAAAAGAGACTTTTCTAGTAGCGCTTTGGGGTTTGATGAGAGTAGGATATAATCTACGGGTAGTATGCAACAAACTGTGATGGTCTTATCTAAAGATGAATTCCTCATTAGAGTGAAGAAGTGCGATGATGATAGTTATAAGCTTGAGTTCTCAAAAGATAGGTTCAAGACCTTCAAGACTAAGGAGTATGAAAACAGGAGGAAGCTACTTGATGTGTTAGAGATGCAATTTGAGTTGCATGAACTTGTAGGTATCTAGTTGAGACTTAACTGAACCACCAGCCTTCAACTTTTATCAAATTTATTTGAAATTAACTTTAGTTCAATGCTTCGCTGGTACTTCACCATTTGTCGGAATTATCCACTTTAGCAATGAATTTCCCGCATTGCTCCCGAGGTGCAGATGGATCTGGCTCAAACTTGTACTTACGCATAGACTCCAGAGAGTTACGAAGTGTTTGCGTATCTGTGATAGTTGTTTCGAATTCATTGATTTCGAGATAGCTAACAACACCTCTCTTGTTGATACAAACTTTGAAGACTATCTTTCCTGATTTTCCTGCATTAGCGTTCATACTAGGATCACGGTAGACAATCTTTCGTCCAAATATTCCATCTCCTGAAACATCGAATTCTCCTTCGCCATATCCGCCAGTACCGATACCACTACCTCTTATGATATTTTCTATTGTAGGTATGTCAGAGTTTTGGGGGGTATTCTGGACTGTTAAATCAAATGAATTGAAACCCATTCCTTGTAACCTAATTTTTCCATCATCTGGTATTCGTTCATCGTAACTGACAATCTCGAAGATTTGGTCATTATCCCTTTTAATACAGATAGTATAATGGTCACCTTTTATTAGGCCGTCCTTTGCTTTACAATAAAAAGCCTCTGTGAATGTAAATTTTTCAAGATCTCTTATCTCAATATACTTCCCGTTTAAATCATGATCTTTAGCAAGACTCCCATGATACTCATATGTGTTTTTTTGAAGATGACTAGTCATTCTATCAATTGCCTTAATAAAGACAAGCTGATCAATATCATATTGATTCAATACTAGTACTTGGTCATTTTCGCATTTGATTTCAATCTCACTAGTATCATGAATCGCTGTGCTTTTACGGAAATGGTATATCTCACATTCCTTTTCAAAGTGATAGACTTTTTCTCCAACAAGGGCTGTGAGGTCCATTTTAGTATCAGGTGATGTTATTCTAAATCGGTCTCCTTTATAACTAAGTGGTTGTAGTTCTGGTTGGTTCTGAGAATAATCAGGTATTTGAGCTATAATGTTTTGAGAAGCGAACAATAAAAGAAGCCCAAAAAGTCTAAATTCCATATGATCAAATTTCAGCAACATGTGACGTACTTGTAAATATTTCGAAGACTGTACAATGAGTACGCCTTACTAAGTAATATACATTTATTCCGAAAAATAGGTAATCACGGGAATAATGATCTACTGTGACTCTAGCATAATAGGTAGTGCTCTATACTCTCCCTGATCAATTCAGAATCATTCACACGAGCTATATGAAGGTCACCTTGCTCATCTTTGTAGACGGATCGGTTAACTTCACTACTCCTGGAGGTCTTGGATCTTCTGCTAATGAGCTGATCTTGGAGTACACTTTAGGGATGATAACTTTGGGGAGTTTCTTGATTTCTTTTACAGCCTGACGACTGATAATAACTTGATAGTTCATCTATAAAAGTCCTTCAGCTTCTAGTTCTGCTTTAAAGTCCTTCAAGGATATCTTTTCATCGCCCTTTCATGATTCTGCTATAAGTCCATCGATTAAATCATCCAAGGACTCTCCATAGACTTCATAACTAAGCTGTACAGCTACTTTTTTGTTATTCTCATCAGTAACATATCTGATTCCTTCCATACTTGACACGGCAACTTGTCTTACTATCATTTCAAAGATAGTTCATTATTCGATCGACTTAGTTCTAAGGTCTCATTCTGTGACCCTAGAGAGTCTACCCCAAAGGATGATACCCAGTCATTATCGATGGAAAATAGGAAAAGAAAAAGCCTTGGTAAATGTTACCAAGGCTTCTGAAAGTGACCGGTCTGGGGCTTCCCTCGACTCCGCTCGGGATAAACTTCTCGCCCCTCTTTTATCTATTGATTTTTTTGCATAAAAAAAGCTCCTGTAATTCTACAAGAGCTTTCTTAAGTGACCGGTCTGGGGCTCGAACCCAGGGCCCACGCCTTAAAAGGGCGTTGCTCTACCAGCTGAGCTAACCGGTCCCTGCTATGTAAGCGGCTGCAAAGATATATTCCTTGAGAAATAAGTCAAGCATGAGAGGGAGAAAGTTTCTGGAGATCTGAATTCCAAACCTTAGACATATTCAAATAAATTCATATGTCAACCACTTATCATATCTCACGATTTTCAGTGACAAGCTAAAAAATGGGCGTCAAAAGGGTGTTTAAAGAGATAAACAAGGCTTGCAAAAACCCAAACCCCAAAAGAATTGTAGAACCCTTTCCGCAAGAAACCATAACAACCAACTCGAGACAAAGGTCTTGAGTTCTGAGTACGAAAACGTACAAAGACAACAAACGCAACTTTTAAATAAAAATCCCTCAGCGAATCCATCGTTACATTGCTGGGGGATTTTCTTTTTTATGGAGTCCAGAGTACCTTTAAAGCGTGAATCATAATGACTTATGTCTCAAGGCTATACCCTTGATCAAAGAAGAGAGGTGGCATGAAGCTCATAATATCGTAGAAAAGATGGATACACCCATAGCAGCCCGTTTATATGGGTTATTACATAATATCGAAGGAGATCAGTGGAATGCTGATTACTGGTATAGTCAGGCATGGACTCCTAGAGCTATGGTGTCTAAAGAGCAAGAATGCAAGAATATTATCGACTTGCTTTTGGATTAAAATTGAATGACTCAATTAGGTCAAATCCTCAATTTTCGAAGTTGTGATCGCTAAGCAACTTTAATATTCACCTTTTGCCTAATTCCTGTTATACCAACGATCAATAAAACAAGACTGAGACTTATTACACCCCATTCACCCATAGTTGGTACTGCTACAAATTCTGGTAGAATTGGATCTGGTTCGCAGTCATCTGCACAAGTGATTTCAAGATCGAAAGAAGCAAGACTACCTCCTAATCCATCAAATGCTAAGAAAAGAGGTTGTCCAGGAACTGCCGTAAAACAAGCTGTTCCTCCAAAACCATTTAACCACAGGATATTAGACTGAGAATCATTAGGGTCCGTCAGGACAAAGAGGTCGACATTACCAGATACTCCTGGGAACGCAGTTCTGTTTGAAACAGTGAAACAAACTTCACCACATTCGCTAACAGGTAATTGGACTACTCTTTCTGTGCCAGAGAAAGCGAACCCTGGTCTTTCAGGATAATCCTCAAGATTATTGACGCCTGTGTCATTGTCTACAGTAAGTTCATCACCACAAAACACAACAAGTTGACTATATGACGGATTAAAATAAAGAAAAGAAAGAGCTATAAATAAAATGCTTGAAAACTTCATTTTGGTTGGTTTATTTGTGATCAAGGTAGAAAATATATTTTATTTTTACGATATGACATGCATGGATATTTGACCTTTAGCTTTTGTCGCATTTTCTCTTCTAAGGATCATCTCCGCACCTTTCTCAGCGATCATATAAACCGCTGCATTAGTATTGCCACTTACCACCTCCGGCATGACGGAAGCATCTATGACTCTAAGGCCTTCTATGCCGTGAACTCTTAGCTGAGGATCTACCACAGCCATCTCATCGATACCCATCTTACAAGTGCCAACAGGATGATATATGGTTTCTAATCTCCTTTTGATATATGCCACCAACTCGTCATCTGATATAGATGGTGAGATACCGATTAATTCCTTGGTATGTTTTGCCATAGCCTCTTGCTGTGATACCTCTAGTGCTATCCTGCCACCCTTCACTAAGAGTTCGAGATCTTCTTCTGCACTTAAGAATTTCGGATCTATAGTGGCATGAGCCGCTGGATTCTTACTATTGATCCGGACTGACCCTCTACTTAGAGGCTTCAAGAGGGAGGGGCATATGGTCCAACCATCTTGCTTCGTCGGGATCGATCCAAAATCATATAGATCTACAGTCGTGCCATCACCTGCGTGAAATGGAGCAAAGTGAAACTGACAGTTCACGCGATCTTCGTAGTTATCTACATTAAAGAATGAAACTGCTTCAAGAGGACTGCATGTCAGCGGATTATCCTTCTTGTTGATGAAGTAACCTATGCCATCTTTAATCTGGTTAAGTAGAGTTGCACTATGATTAAACCCTATTTTCTCCTTTGTATAGCCGCTGATAAAGTAAAACAAATGATCGTGGAGATTCTCGCCTACGCCGGCTATCTCTTTCTTGACTTCGATACCTTGAGACGTAAGAAGATCCTTTGGACCTACTCCTGATAGCTGTAATATCTGTGGACTATGAAATGCGCCAGCACTGAGGATCACTTCCTTGTTAGCTGTGATAACAGCTCCATTATTGCCTTGAAGTTGTACGCCTGTGGCCTTATCATTTTCTATTAAGATCCTGGCGACAGGAGACTTCGTTTTTATAGTGAGGTTCTTTCTTGATTTGATGGGCTTCAAGAAAGCATCTACTGCGCTATGACGTTTGCCGTCTTTTATCGTAAACTGAAACTTCGCTGTGGCGTTTTGTCTCTCTCCATTATAATCTGTGCCCTTTGGTAATCCTATTGCCTTTCCCGCATCTATAAAAGCTTGTGCAAGTGGAGTTTCGAAGTATTCTGCATACCCAACACCTAGTTCACCTTTTGTGCCGTGATAACCTTTATCAAGTTCGGATGCATTGCGATTGTTCTCACTTTTGATAAAGTGGGGGAGGACGGACTTAGCATCCCAGCCAGTACATCCTGCATGTTCCCATCGATCATAATCATCATGATTACCTCTGACATAAGCCATCGCATTTGTACTACTGCATCCACCTAAGGTCTTACCTCTTGGTAAGTACATCTTACGATTATCGACATGTTCTTGAGGAGTGGTCCAGAGTCCCCAGTCGATCTTACTTCTATGGATTTTGGAGTAAGCACCTGGGATGCTGATATTGATATCATTGTCCTTTCCTCCAGCTTCAAGAAGTAAAACTGTGTGCTCTCCGGATGCAGAGAGACGATTAGCTAGTACGCAGCCAGCTGATCCTGCACCAATGATGATATAGTCGAATTTCATACTTACGAGATTTACTACTGGTAAGTTACTGATCTACAGATACTTTATTTGTACAGAGTGAGACATCTTTTTAGACTCTCTTGCCAGGCAGAGATCTTGATGTCAAAGGTGTCTTGGATTTTGTCATGAGACATCACACTCCAGAGTGGCCTTGGAGCACTTGCGCCATAGGCTGCGGTAGTCGTATCTGATACATCACAAGTGATGCCGCGTTGCCTCATGATTTCTCTGGCAAAGTCCGCCCAGTTGGTAACTCCGGCATTACTGAAGTTATAGTGCTGACCATAACCTCTATCTGCTTTGACGATCTTCATCACTACATCTGCTAAGTCTCCAGCGTAAGTCGGTGCTCCGATCTGATCAGCTACTATAATGAGCGAATCTCGCTCTGTGCCAAGTCGTATCATCGTCTTGACAAAGTTGTGGCCATGGGATCCGTAAAGCCATGATACTCTCAGGCAGATCCAGTCGATGTTGCTCTGCTCTAAGACTTGTTCTCCTGCTCTCTTCGAGAGGCCATAGACACTCTTTGGTGTACAGCTGTCTGACTCAAGTATCGGCCTCCCAGTAACAGAATCATAGACATAATCTGTGGAAAAATGTATCAGCTTTGTTCCTTGCAGCTGACATGCTATGGAGAGATGTTTTACTGCATTGCTATTAATCAGATAAGCTAACTCCTGGTCCTCTTCGGCTTTGTCCACTGCAGTATAGGCAGCACAGTTGATACAGTAGTCTGGCTTGTGCACTCTGAAGTAATCAAACACGGCATCATTCTTAGTGATGTCTAGATCATTTACGTCAGTGAAGAGAAAATCATACTCAGTAAAGCTCTCGGCTAAAACTTTGAACTCACTGCCTAGTTGTCCATCTGCACCGACTACAAGGATTATTTTTTTGTGCTTGTCCATAAGGCTCTTAGAGTGCGGCTTTATGTTTCCCGAAGATGGGAAGGATAGCATCTTTCTCAGATACTAATATCTCTTCGGCACTTATGGGCCAAGGGATAGAAAGAGATGGATCGCTATATAATAGACCTCCTTCTGCCTCCTTTTTATAAAAATTATCACACTTATAAGAAAAGATAGCTTCCTCAGACAACACAACAAATCCATGTGCAAATCCTCTCGGGATGTACATCTGTTTCTTGTTATCGCTACTTAAGATCTCGGCATGATAACTCCCGTAAGTCGGAGAATCAGGTCTGAGATCGACCGCTACATCATATATCTCACCGACGATGGCTCGAACTAATTTGGCTTGGGCATGAGCTCCACACTGATAGTGCAGCCCGCGCAGCACCCCTCTTGATGACTTAGACTCGTTATCCTGCACCCAGTCTACTTTTGATAGGAGTTCGGGCACCTTAGATCGGTTATAGGACTCAAAGAAGTATCCCCGATCATCTTCAAATACTCTTGGTACCACGACGATGACATCTTGGATAGACGTTTCTTCGACGATCATGATTTATTTTTGAAGACGATACTTAATGGCACTCCCGTAAATGTAAATTTCTTCCTCAGTTGATTTTCTAGATAGTTTTTATAACTCTCCTTGATGTGCTTAGGATAATTACAGAAGAAAGCAAATGCAGGATACTTCGTCGGTAGTTGAGTTACGTACTTCAGTTTTATCATCCTACCTCTATGACTCGGAGGAGGTGTTTTTTTTGTGACCTCAGCGAGGAAGTCATTGAGTACAGAAGTTTTGATCCTTTTCATCTTGTTCTCATATACCTCTTCGACCAGCTCTACTGCTTTGAATATACGCTGCTTATCAAGCACAGATATGAACAGTATCGGCACGTCTGAATAAGGGCTCAGCTTCTCCTTGATGACATTTTCGTAGTCTCTTGCAGTGTTCGTCTCTTTGTCGATGAGATCCCACTTGTTCACGAGAAGGACAACGCCTTTTCTTCTTTTCTGGATCAGGGTGAAGATGCTCATATCCTGTGCTTCGATACCTTGAGTAGCATCGATCATCATAATGCATACATCTGTATCATCGATGGACTTGATAGCGCGGATGACGGAGTAAAATTCGAGATCTTCATGGACCTTTTTCTTCTTCCTGATACCTGCTGTATCTACAAGGATGAAGTCCTTTCCAAACTTTGTATATCTACTATGTATAGCATCGCGGGTAGTTCCAGCAATGTCCGTGACGATGTTACGATCTTCTCCCAGAAGTGCATTGACGAATGAAGACTTACCTACGTTAGGTCGTCCTAATATAGTGATCCGCGGTATCTCGAGATCTTCAAGCTCGTCTTCTTTAGGTGGGAGAAGGTCTACGATGGCGTCTAAGATCTCTCCAGTTCCCGATCCTGTCATACTAGACAGGAAGAACGTATTATCAAATCCCAGCCCCCAAAATTCATTGGCTGCGAGGTGTCTTGCGTGGTTATCTACCTTGTTAACAGATAGGACTACTTTCTTGTCAGTACGTCTGAGCATATTGGCTACAGACTCATCTAGGTCGGTGATACCCGTGGTCACATCTACCATGAAGATGATAACGTCAGCCTCATCGATAGCGATCTGCACCTGCGCCCTGATAGCAGCTTCGAAGATGTCGTCAGAGTTGGAGACGAAGCCTCCAGTATCGACAACATTGACTTGACGGCCATTCCACTCGGTCATGCCGTAGATCCTATCTCTAGTGACTCCACTGATATCATCTATGATGGCTTTACGCTCACCGATGAGACGATTAAATAGGGTGGATTTGCCGACATTAGGACGGCCAACGATAGCAACTAGACTTGACATAGAGAGATTAGCTTACTGCAAATATCCATAAGATTTTAAAGATCGATCATCATCCCGCCATTTCTCTTTGACTCTGACGTATAATTCTAAGAACACTTTAGACTCTAAAAAGGTCTCGATGTCCTTTCTGGCTTGCGTTCCTAGCTCTTTTATAGATGACCCTCCTTTTCCTATGATAATGGATTTTTGGGTTTTTCGACTGACGATGATATCTGCTGCTATGCGTATGATAGGTCCAGACTTACTTTCGGCTTCCTTGAAAGAAGTGATGACGACCTCCGCCGAATATGGAATCTCTTGGTGATAGAGCTCCAGTATTTTCTCTCTGATGATCTCACTCACAAAAAATCGCTCCGACCGATCAGTAAATTGATCCTTAGGATAATAAGCTGGTCCTTCTGAAAGACTTCCGATGATCTTATCGAGAAGAGTATCGACACCTTTCTTTTCAAGTGCCGATATCGTGAGTAACTCGAAGGAGGGTAGATTTTCTTCCCACCATGACGTAGCCATCTCTAGGTAATCTTCTTTGACAAGATCCATCTTGTTAAGGATCAAAAACTTTGGACATGCTAATCCCTCTATCTTCCTTTTTACGTCATCATCGAGATATGGAGGAGAGGAGATATCAACCAAAAAGAGAAGTACATCTGCATCTTGTAAGGCGCCATAAGCTGAGTTATTCATCGCCTTTTGCATCTTATATCCAGGCTCATAGATGATACCTGGCGTATCCGAGAATACGACCTGATAGTCATCATCATTAAGGATGGCTATGATACGATGTCTCGTTGTCTGAGGCTTATTAGTGATGATACATAGCTTCTCTCCGATGAGTGCATTAAGAAGGGTAGACTTCCCGACGTTGGGTTCACCCATGATATTGACAAAGCCTGATTTATGCGTCATGAAGATCCAAGTTAAGGCTCACGAGTTTGAAGAGGGCATCAGGAAGGTGTCTTCGCCACTCGAGATCGGCAAATTCGTCTTCCATATGTACGTATTGATCTAATCTCATTTTGTCCATCTCAAGGAAGATATGATCTCTAAGATTCACAAGACAAATCCAACCATCGTCTTCCTTCACGTCATCGTACCACTCTTCGTAATAGCAGTCGTCGTCGCTATGAAAGTTCAGAACGTTATCACACAAAAGCACAAACTTGTTGATACCCGCGGATATCATGCGATCGGCGATCTCTCTTTTGAGATACATGACATCGTTATAGATGGCATCATTCCACTCTCCGATTAACTCTATGATCGCATATCCTTGACTATAATCCGCATACAGGATCTTAATATAAAGAGTCTGAGATCCTATATAGTCCCACTGCGGATGGATAAAGTAGTTATAGATCTTCTTGGTAAACTTGAACTCATCGTAAGTCCTACCATAAAAAGGCGACTGCTCATCTTCGGAGGCTACATAGTATTCTCTCCACTTGTAATATGGTTCTATATCATGCATATTATCTAGTGGACTCTTTCATCAAGAACATTGTTGGCATGTGCCGCTAAGGGTGACTTGTACGTCCTTCACCTCATATCCACGAGGTACTTGATAACTTTTGGTTGCCGACTGATCATCTAAGCAAGTCGTCTCTCCACACTGATCACAGTGAAAGTGAGCATGCATATCGTGGTGAGATTCTTCTGTACAAAGATGCTGGCACAGTGCATATTTGGCTTGACCGGTAAGAGAAGAAGTCAGGTGAATCAGGCCTTTCTTCTCAAATGACTTGAGTGTCCGATAGAGTGTGATCCTGTCATGTTGTCCCAGTGCAGACTCGATGACATCACTCGCGATAGCCCTTCCTTCGTTAGCCTTTAGCACCTGGAGCACCTCCATTCTGAAGGTGGTTTTCCTCAGTCCATGATCCTTGAGCATGTGCTCTAAAGTATGTATGTGGTCAGACATGTGGACAAATTTACTTCTTTCTCTTTGACAGATATTTCCAAGTGACATTGAAAACATCTATCATTGCATCATTGTTGCATAAACATGAGTACGATCAAACGACATACGGTAGATAGACTAGGAATACTTTCCTCGGGTATATGCGCACTTCACTGTGCAGCACTACCTGTGCTGATATCATTTGGGTTGGTGGGGACTTTGACTCCTGATACGCACTTATTTATAGAGTGGGGTGTCATTATTTCAAGTCTCATCTTGGGTGTTTGGTCGATATATAATGCGCTCACTTCTCATGGCAGGATCTGGCCTCAGGTCTTGATCGGTGTCGGTGCCTTTATGATTATCGGCGGACTCATTTTCTCTACGAGCCATATCTTTATGGCTATAGGAGGTCTTATGTTGGTATCAGGACACTGGTTCAACTGGAGACTTCTTGGAGCAAGCAACTCTTAGTGTTATCTTAGGGCTCGATGCTCATCACTAAGGATCTTTCATATCGATATCAGGGTACTTCAACTGCACTTAAGTTTCCGGACTTGAATATCTCTCAAGGTCATCATACGCTTATCATAGGCCCATCTGGCTGTGGTAAAACCACTTTTCTTCACCTTCTTGCTGGGCTGCGCAGTCCTACTTCTGGATCTATCAACTTGCTAGATACTGACATCACGAGACTCTCGATAGGTGAGTTGGACAACTTCAGAGGGCAGCAGATCGGTATGATATTTCAGGTGCCTCACTTTATGAGATCACTTAACGTAAATGAAAATCTCGCCCTAGCGCGATCACTTGCTGGTAAACCCGCTCAGCAATCTCATATAGACGATCGTCTTAAAGATCTCAATCTCTTTGAGAAAAAAAGAAAGAAAACCTCTCAGCTCAGTGTCGGTGAGCAACAGCGCGTTGCTATCATCAGAGCGGTGATCAATCAACCGAAGATCATATTTGCCGATGAACCTACATCTGCACTTGATGATCATAATACAGAGCAAGTCATCAACCTTTTGAAAAATCAAGCAGATCAATGTGACGCCACACTCATCGTTGTCACTCATGATCAAAGACTCAAGGATAACTTCACTAATCGGATCGAGCTATGAGTATCCTAAAATTAGCATGGAGAAATCTTTGGGCGAAGCCGCTAAACACCCTGCTCAGTCTCATCTTATTTGCACTAGGTGTTGGTTTGATATCACTATTACTTATCACCCAAGATCAACTCGATAAAAACTTTGAGAAAAATCTAGCAGGTGTCGACCTAGTCATCGGTGCTAAAGGGAGTCCGCTCCAATTGATCTTAAGCAGTATGTATCACATAGATGCACCTACTGGCAATATAGAGATAGGCCAAATCAAGCCTTTCATGAATCCTCGCCATCCACTTATCGAATCAGCACTACCGCTATCGATGGGTGATTCTTATAGAGCATTTAGGATAGTTGGTACCACACATGATGTCATGGACTGGTACGACCTTGAAGTTGATCAGGGAGAAATTTACGTGCATAATTTTGATGTGACGATCGGTGCTGCTGTAGCTAAAAAGTTAAATCTCAAACTCGGCGATAAATTCAAGAGTAGTCATGGCTTAGTAGATGATGAAGGTCTAGAGCATGATGACGCTGAGGACTTTATAGTTGTGGGCATACTCAAGCCATCAGGTACAGTTATGGATCAGCTGATCCTGACTACACCACAGACATACTGGTATATCCATGATCACGATCATGCAGAAGAAGGTCATGAAGAATCTGAAGATGATCATGCAGATCATGACCATGACGATCACGAAGGCCACGATCATGATGACCACGAAAGTCATGATCACGATGACCATGAAGGTCACAATCACGATGACCATGAAGGTCACAATCATGA
>CAZXIE010000013.1:0-4588 GCA_964640065.1 uncultured Saprospiraceae bacterium | reverse complement strand
ATCACGATGACCATGAAGGTCACAATCACGATGACCATGAAGGTCACAATCATGATGATCACGAAGGTCATGATCACGACCACTCAGGCCATAATCATGATCACAAGAATGCCATCATCCCAGGAAAGCTGATAGATGAAAATCCTGAGAAGTCTATCACTACGCTGCTCGTAAAGTTTAAGAATAACAACTTCCAGACCCTCAATATGCCTCGCAGCATCAATGAGAATACAGATATGCAAGCGGCCACACCTGCTTATGAGATCAATAGACTTTTTAGTCTCATGGATAGTGCCCAGAGAGCACTTCGGCTACTAGCACTTGTCATCGTTATCGTATCTGGTCTGAGCATCTTTATCTCCTTGTTCAGTTCACTTCGAGATCGTAGATACGAACTCGCCTTAGTACGTGTGATGGGTGGTGGAAGATCTACCTTATTTATACTGATCCTGCTCGAAGGCATTATCATAGCCATCCTTGGATACCTCTTAGGTATGCTCTTAAGTCATGGAGGTATGGCCTTGATCGCCAATGTTGCGGCTGAGGATTATCGATATGACTTTTCTGCTACGACGTTCTTATCTGAAGAATTTTACTTGTTTGGAGCAGCTATCTTATTAGGTATCGTGGCTTCTATTATACCTGCTTTTCAAGCATCTAGAGTAGATATCTCGGAGACGTTGACGAAGGCCAGGTAGTAGCTATCACGATTTTACTTCTTTCTGTCTTATTAGATCCAATAGATTATTTCTATTTTTTGCATCGGATTGTAGCCCTTGCTCACGATCTTTTTTTTAATGACTAATAAAACAACCTAAGCTATGAGAGTCAGAAAGTTCATACGAGGAGAGAACTTTTATTTTCAACTGTTAGATAATGAGGGACTAGTACTCCTGAACAGTCAGTCTTATTCGTCCAAATCAGATCGAAATAATGGAGTTGATTCTGTTGAGAAGAATCTGCAAAATCGAGATCGATATGCTAATATCACTGAAGATGGAAAATCATATTTCATTCTTAAAGCAGGTAATAACCAAGAGATAGCCAGATCTCGTGCCTTCGATAATGCTGATGAGTTAGAAAAAGTGAAACGGAGTCTTTATGAAAGAAGCCAAGGAGGATCATCACAAAAGAGTGATGTAAGTAAGCAGGCAGATGGTGGCGAAGCATATGGTACAGATGGTAAAAGCGATGATTATAAACCTCTAGGTTTTTATAAGGATAATCGGTCCGGCAGTGCTAATGGCTTTGACATCTTCAATGCGGAAGGAGAATCTTACTTCGCATACTGTCTCGATAATCAAGTTTACCTCATCAGTGAAGGTTATAAGAGTGATTCTTCAAGAGATAATGGAGTGAACTCTGTTACGAAGAATATGACTAATGCCGACAGGTATCAACGTCAGCAACACCCAAATGGCAAACACTTCTTCAACCTCCGTGCAGGTAATAATCAAGAAATAGCAACAAGCATCTGGTTTGATAGTGAAGGCGAGATGAACCGTATCATCGGTATACTAACTAGTGGAGGTAAAGGTGCTGGTTCATCTGTTGGAACGGCTTCGACGGATACTGGCAATCAAGCTCTAGGAATTTCTTCTGCATCAGCTAGTGAAGCTGCTCCGAAGAAAAAAAGAAAGAAGAGAGCTAAGAAGCCAAAAACAGAAAAGGTCGAAGTAGGTGCAGGCACCTACCCATGCAGTGGGATAACATATAAAATATTCAAGAGTGGAAATGGTAAACTCTACTTCACCTATCGTGATGAGAAAGACAAAGCCATCCTAATAAGTTCGAATATACGCGGCTACACCACGATAGAAGAAGTTCAAAATGTCATTGATCAAATAGCAGTCAATGGATCTAAAGCGGACAACTTTGAAGAAAGACCTACATCTAATGGTAAGCACTATTATTATCTGAAGGATGATAATGGCAAAAACTTAGGTAAGAGCTTCTTCTTCAATACGGTAGAAGAGATGCGCACAGCTATGAAACTATTTGATTGTGGCATGGGTGGAGCAGTAGCAGCAAGTGGTGGTGGTAACGCTCAGGCAATCGATGAGTATCTCGACTGTGATGCGTACAAAGGACATGATAAATCATCTATAGATAGTGAGTTTACAATCTTCTCACATGAGGGTGAGTCTTATTTTGCCATGGTTAATGAAAGTGGCGAGGTGCTGCTTAGAAGTGAAGGATATACATCGGAAAAATCCAGAGATAACGGTATACAATCAGTTCTGAAGAATAGAGAACTCGATGAAAGATGGAGTATTGCTGAAGAAGAAGGCAAGTACTTTTCAATACTAAAAGCCGGTAATCATCAAGAGATCGGAAGAAGTTGTCCATATGCCGATGATGCTGCTGCGAGATACTGGTGGCCGGGTGCAATAGCGGGAAGAAAAGCGGAGCATGAAGCGAAGTTGAAAGCAGAGGAAGCTGCTCGATTAAAGGCAGAGCAGGAGGCAAAGTTGAAAGCAGAAGAAGAGGCAAGAATAAAAGCGGAGCGGGAAGCGAAGTTGAAGGCAGAGGAGGAAGCTAGGCTGAAAGCGGAGCAGGAGGCGAAGTTAAAGGCAGAGGAAGAAGCAAGATTAAAGGCGGAGCAGGAGGCGAAGTTAAAGGCAGAGGAAGAAGCAAGATTAAAAGCGGAGCGGGAAGCGAAGTTGAAAGCAGAGGAAGAGGCAAGATTAAAAGCGGAGCAAGAGGCAAAGTTGAAGGCCGAAGAAGAGTCGCGATTAGAAGCTGAAAAGGCAGCCGCTCTTGCTGCAGCTGCCAAAGCTAAGGCTGCGTCAGTTGACGAGTATCTTGAGTGTAAAGCATATGAAGGACATCCGAACTCATCGATCAGTAGTGATTTTACAGTCTTTGTTCATGACGGAGAATACTACTTCGCCATGGTTGATCGAGACGGTAGTGTAAGATTGAGGAGTGAAGGATACTCCTCTGAGAAAGCTCGAGATAATGGTATTCAGTCGGTCATCAAGAATCGAGACATCGAAAAGCGATGGGCTGAGAAAGAAGAAAATGGCAAGTACTTTTCGATCTTAAAAGCTGGTAATCATCAAGAGATCGGAAGAAGTTGTCCTTATAAAGATAAAGGATCAATACTTGGATTCATGGCACCAGCTGCGGCAGTAGCTGCGACTATGGTGATCCCAGATAAAGCACCGGAACCAGAAGTGAAACCGGCAGTAAAGGTTGAAGCGCCGCCTAAAAAAGAGGTGATGCCGGAACCTAAGAAAAAACCTAAGAAGGTAGTAGCTGCCGCCGCTGCTACAGCTGCCAGTGCAGCCGTAGTAAAGTCAGCTTCTACTCCAAAGAAAGTGGTGACATCTGAGAAAAAAGTCGTTCCGCCACCTGTTAATGAAGAGAAACGCAAAGGTGGATTCGCCTGGTGGTGGTTACTACCACTTTTACTTATACCATTACTTTGGTTCTTGCTCAAAGGCTGTGGAGGAGAGACGGCAGCTGTTGTGGCAACACCCGTGGAAGAAGTGGCGCCTCCGCCACCACCAGTAGAAGTAGCTCCTGAGCCAGAACCTGTGGTTGAAGTGGTCGAAGCTGCACCAGCGCCAGCGCCAGTGGTAGCAGGATGTAACTGTGGTTCGAAAAACCGCCTTCCGATTTTTACCATCCCTACAACACCAGCAAAGAGTGTTGCTAGATTAGGTACCTATCCAGAGTTTGGAAATAGTCATGGGTTAACGCCTACTCAGTTCTATCAAAAACTTTCTGATAGGTATGAGTCTAATGCAGTTGATAAAACTTACTTAGACTACGTATTTAGATCGATGGGGTATAGCAATGGATTTGCCGGAGCTAGTGCAAGTCTGTTTTCTCAGACGACATTAGATCGAGGACAGAAAGGATTACTTGGATTAGGAGAGCAACATCATTACGAGTATTCGGCTCTTAATACAAATGATCGTGATCGTCAAGCATTTAAAATCAAAGCATCTAATGGGTGCGATGTTCACTTCATGAAGACATGTGGTAATTATATGTTCTTCTGTGACTAAATCTTGATTACCTGATAAATTATAAGAGTCTTGATCACTTGATCAAGGCTCTTTTTTTATTAGAACACGAACACAGATAAAAATAGATATTTGCGAAAGCGATCAAAGACTAACTCATGAAAGAATACTCCACCTTACTTACCGAAGTAGACAACGGCATACTTGTCGTCACCATCAATAGACCCAAGTCACTCAATGCCCTGAATGATCAAGTCTTCAAGGACTTAGATAAACTAGTACGCACCGATATATCCGATGATATCACTGGTATGATCATCACTGGCTCAGGAGAAAAAGCATTTGTGGCAGGTGCAGACATCAAGGAGTTTTTGCAACTCAATGAAGCATCTGCGGAGCAACTAGCTCAGCGTGGACATGATGTTTTCTTTGCCATCGAGCGACTACATATCCCGGTCATCGCAGCTGTCAATGGCTTTGCTCTTGGTGGTGGATGCGAGTTGGCTATGGCTTGTCATATGCGGGTGGCTAGTGACAATGCAAGATTTGGACAACCGGAAGTAAATCTCGGCATACTCCCGGGCTATGCGGGTACACAAAGACTTCCTCAG
>CAZXIE010000012.1:43417-48095 GCA_964640065.1 uncultured Saprospiraceae bacterium | reverse complement strand
AGCTCTTCTTTGTTGGATTGGTTATAAAGTTCTACACGCTCTTTGGTAATCAGAGTGGAGAGTGAGTTATGCTTATTAAGAGATGTTGAACTCATTTTGTCAGCTGCCTCTCTACCGATGCCGTTATCGTCTATTTCGATGATGATTCCAGCTTCAGAGTCTTTGAAATTAATGTTGAGCATCCCTTGATTATCATGCCTATGCCCTAGGCCATGAACTATGGAGTTTTCTATGATGGGTTGCAATATCATCGGAGGTATAAGGATTTGCTCGCCGTCTACATCCGGGGCTAAGAAGATGTTATAATTCCATTTGTCCTCGAATCTCATTTTTTCTAATTCGAGATATACTGTAAGTTGTTCTATCTCTTGATTAAGAGGTATGAGATCATTATTAGATGATTCGAGCACGAGACGCATCAACCTTGCGAATTTTGACAGATAGTTTCGTGCAAGTTTTTTTTCGTTGACCTGAATGTAGTATTGTATTGAATTGAGCGAATTAAAGACAAAATGAGGATTGAGCTGGGACCTGAGGGCCTTCATGCGAGTATTAGACAACTCTTTACTTATCGACATTTTTTCAGCATTGGCTCTGTTGTTTCTTCTAATTAGAAATCTAGATAATAGTAGACCTAAAAGAACTGCTATTGATATATAGACTATTCGACTTATGATATTTCTGTAGTCTCGAGTAATCTGTATGTTTCCAAGATTAATCGGAGTCTTATTGATATCTGTTGGGATGAGTCGGATTTGGTAATTTTTATAATCGAGTCCTGATAAGCGGATTTCATGATCTGTCACAACTATACTATCTGGCAATGGTGTAACCTCGATATTTTTCTTGCTGAGTTTGGGATTCCTTTGTTTGCTTGTGAATCCTGGTAATTGGTAGTTTAATTTCAGGTTTTTAACTGGTCCACTGAGATGAACTGTCGAGTCAGCGACTGTCTCTATGATGTCTTGTGAGTATACATTATAGGTGATGTCCTTAGTCCGAATGTTTTGGGTAGAAATATCTGAAAAATAGAGTGTCGGATCTATTCGAGTATATCCATTGATATTGCCAAAGTAAATATAATCTTCATGTTTAAAACTTGCATCGCGATTATACTCTGTGTTATAGAGTCCTTTTTGGTAATCTATTCTATCTGATAATGATCGTTTATTATTGATGATGCTAATCCCATCAAAGGTGCTGATCCATGTATTGTCATAAGTATCTCTTTCCATAGATGCAGCGGTATTGCTGGCGGTGGTAGAGCCAATATTTACTTGTTGTAACAAGCTAAAGGATTCATCATATATGTATACTCCTTTGTTGTATGTTCCGACCCAGTATTCGTCATTGTATTTTCTGATATTAGATATATAGAGCTCTGATGTTTCTTGAAATAGTTTTTCATTTATTTGTTGAGTAATAGGGTTGTAAACAAGTAGGCCTGCTCGAGTGCCAAAGAGATATATGCTATCGGTAAAAAAACTGGCCCTAACATTTCTGTTTTCCAGATGACTTTCCCACATCAATTCTTGAGATCCAGTTTGATCGTCTAACTTGATTATTCGCCCATTATTGCTATCTCTTCCTATAATCCAGATTCCTTCTTTAGTGAGGTGAAATTTTTCCCCTGTTAGAGGAACTTGGTGATTTGTTATACGATCTGTGAGATGATTGTAAGACGATAGCGTACTTGTTTTGTTAGTGTTATACATCAGTACCCAGTAGGTATGTTTTTCTGGCACGTACTCTATCCACATAGTCCCTCGACCGAAGCGATCGCTCAATGACTTGTTGATCAGCGGTCGGCCATCGACGATTTCATGTATATCACATTCTCCATTCTCCTTTACGATCTTGACTATCCCATCATCTCCAACAGTAAATGATCGCACTACATTGCCAAACTCATAATATGGTATGTCCGGCTTCTGTAAGAAGGACTCTATGCCTTGGGGTAAGTAGGTGTAAACGTATAGCCCATTGTAAGTGCACAGAAGTGCATTTTCTTGGAAGTCTTTTGATCTAATTTGTAAGAGCCTTTGATTATCTACGAGTAGGTGATTCAAAGTGTTTATCTCACCGCTTTCTGTAACCACAAGAAGATTATCTATGTGCAAGCCGACCTCTCCAGTTAAGCCTAGAACAAGGTTGTTTTGTTCATCAGAACTTACGATGTCAAGAAATCCTTGTTCCCATATTTTTTTAATTTCATCGCCTTGGATGGAATATAAGCCCTCTCGGATACCAAATGAAAAAAAGACTTCTTCTCTTATCGATGATTTATGAAGTCTTGGCGTGTTCATTTCAGGAAACTTCTTTCCATTTGTAGGCTTGTATAACAATCCTGACAAGCTACTTTTTAATTCATCTTTATCAGTGATATATAGGACTTCATCAACATCTCGTTTTTGAACTGCTAGAATGTTGTCATCAGAATGAAATTCAATTTTTGCGATGATCTGAATGTCCTCATCATTTGCCTTTACTTCGTAATAGGAATGCTTGCTTTGACCTTCCTCAGTGAGTACATAGACTTTATCTTCCCTTGCATCAACTAGGATGATGTCTCCATCCAGAAGACCTTTTAGACAATGAGATGCGGTGATCCTAAACTGAGAGATATTGATAACGGTGAGACAAAGTTCTTTATCTATGATAAGGAAGTGCTCTGTGGTTCTAATAGGATCTATATTCTGATTGTAGCTGTTGAGCTTGATGGTTTCTTGAATCCTATCATCGGCGTACTTGTGTATAGATATGGGTGTATGGATATAATAGTTGTCGAGTTCATCGGTACTAACATCAAGTACAACTCGATCAGCTAATCCATCTCTCACACCGAAGACAGTCTTTTCAGAGATACTTCTATACTGTGCGTGTATAGATATAGTAACAAAGAGAAATAGTTGAAGCAGGACAATTCTCATAATCAATAAACTACTGATAATTCAGATACTAACGCCAAAGTTCGCATTGAATATGACTAATATAAGTATCAACAGCTAGCCATACTTGATCTGTGGTTGATATTGTTAGTTTTTCGGTTTGATGTGGGTGTTAAGCGGTTCATTGTGAGCGGTATAGATCATGGATTTACTCTTGCGGCTATTGTTTCAATTTTTTTAACTTGACATCATGGAGACACACTTCGATGTAATAATAGTAGGAGCAGGTATATCGGGCATCAGCGCTGCTCACTACCTACAGGATCTTTGTCCTGGTAAATCCTTTGCCATGCTCGAGGGCCGTGCAAGTATTGGTGGGACATGGGATCTCTTCAAATATCCTGGCATACGCTCTGACTCTGATATGTATACGCTGGGATTTGCCTTTCGCCCTTGGCGAAGTCGTAAGGCCATCGCCGATGCCAAAGATATAATGACTTATCTGCATGAGACAAAGGAAGAACTAGGTCTTGGTGATAAGATTAAGCTCAACCATGAGGTCGTTACAGCTGAGTGGTCATCAGAGAGTAATACATGGGCGCTGGGAGTTTCTGTCGATGGTCAAGAAGAACTTACATCCTATACCTGTAATTTCTTGTCGATGTGCTCTGGATACTACGATTATGATGAAGGCCATTTGCCAGAATTCAAAGGGAAAGATGATTTTCAAGGCACTTTTATCCACCCACAGTTCTGGCCTGAAGATCTTGACTATACTGATAAGGAAATTATCGTGATCGGCAGTGGTGCTACAGCAGTCACACTAGTACCTGAGCTGGCCAAGAAGGCTGCAAAAGTAACTATGCTGCAGCGATCACCGACTTACATAGCTACGGCTCCTTCAGAAGATAAGATTGCACTTTTTACAAAGAAGATGTTACCAGACAAGACGGCCTACAGTGTATCTCGATGGAGGAAAATACTACTCCAAAGATTTTCTTACGGCATGAGTCGGAAGTATCCAAAATTCATGAAAAAACTCATCTTAAGCGGGGTGAAAAAAGAGCTTGGCGAAGATTATGACTTACGACATTTTACACCAAGTTATAATCCATGGGATCAGAGATTCTGCCTAGTTCCGGATTCTGATTTATTTGAGTCGATTAAGGCTGGTACATCGGAGATTGTAACTGATCATATTGAGACATTTACCTCGAGTGGTATTAAGACCAAGTCAGGTGAGCATATAGCTGCAGATATCATAGTGTCTGCCACAGGGCTCAAGATCAAATACTTGGCGGGTATCGAATTTATAGTAGATGGAAAGACTCTGTCAGCCTCTGATATGGTTGCTTATAAGAGTATGATGTTTGATGGGTTGCCTAACTTAGCTCTAGCTTTTGGATATACTAATGCCTCTTGGACACTAAAGTGTGATCTCACTAACAAATACTTTGCTAGACTCATTAAGCATATGGATGAGAAGGGATATGTCAAATGCGTCCCCGTCATAGACAACCCTGATATGGAACTTGTACCACTGCTAGATTTTACAGCGGGTTATGTACTGCGCGCCATTGATGACTTACCCAAAGCTGGAGTCAAGGACCCGTGGCGATTGAAGCAGAATTATCTGGTCGATAGGATGGTATTGAATCGAAGCAAGATAGAGGATGGGGTGATGCAGTTTAGTTGATTTGCGACTTGCAGTAGATAGTATAAGGAAGGCTATGCCTTCCATCTTTTGGTACGGTTGTAAGTGAGCTTATGTGGGAATAGGAATAAAAGAG
>CAZXIE010000012.1:0-43317 GCA_964640065.1 uncultured Saprospiraceae bacterium | reverse complement strand
AGATTGATATGCTAGCCTAGGATAGGTAGAGTTATTGACTCTGAACTAATATGAAAGCAACTTCTGTAACTTCTCATCCAAGTCATACTTCGCCAAGTACTTTTCTTCTAACGCTTTCGCAAATGGAACAGGAGTATCCATGCTCCCTACTCTGATGATCGGAGCATCAAGATGAATGAATAAGTGCTCTGCAATATATGCTGAGATCTCACCTCCAATACCTCCTAGTAATGAATCCTCATGCAAGATGAGGACTTTGTGTGTCTTGATGACACTGCGATGTATAGTCTCATAATCTAGCGGAGACAGAGAACAAAGATCTATGATCTCTATGCTTTCGTTGATCTGACTAGTCGCTTCTAGTGCCCAGTGAACTCCCATACCATAGGTGATGATCGTAGCATCTGTACCGGCTTGAACGATCTTGGCCTTACCGATCTCTTGGGTGTAGTAGTCTTTATAAACTGGTGCTGCGATCTTACGATAGAGTCCCTTGTGTTCAAAGAATAAAACAGGATTAGGATCCTCTATAGCCGCAAGAAGAAGTCCCTTCGCATCTTCCGGTGTGGAGGGATAGACGATCTTAAGTCCGGGTGTCTTAAAGAACCACGCTTCATTCGTCTGACTATGATAGGGTCCTGCACCTACACCACCACCACATGGCATCCTAATGACAACATCTGCACTTGCGCCCCAGCGATAGTGGATCTTGGCAAGGTTGTTCACGATCTGATTAAACCCACAGGTTACAAAGTCAGCGAACTGCATCTCGACGATGGACTTTATGTTAGACAGACTCATGCCTAGTCCGATGCCGATGATAGCGCTTTCACAAAGAGGAGTATTGCGAACTCTGTCGTAACCATATTTTTCGCCTAGTCCTTCGGTGATCTTAAATACTCCGCCATACTCTGCGATGTCTTGACCCATCACTACAAGATTTTGATGACGGTCTAGAGCTTGGTCATGTGCTTGGGCGATAGCATCTATAAACCTGATCTCTTCTTGATCATTCTTTCGTGGTAGGGTAGTCTTTCTGGTATGTGGTGTGTAGAGATCTTGATATTCTTGATCTCTTATACTTTGAGGGCCGCTATCAGCATTGGCTTCTTTGAGTGCTGATTCTATAGTAACTGTGTGCTTCTCTCTTAACTCCGAGATTGACTGTGGAGTGAGAATACCTTTTTCGAGAAGGTGTGCTTCATAATTGATGACAGGATCTTTATCGATCCAATGTTGCATAAGATCCTGAGGGACATACTTGGTACCGCTGGCTTCTTCATGTCCGCGTTGGCGGAAGGTCATGCACTCGACGAGGTAAGGCTGTGGGTTGTTTCTTATTTCCTGCGCTATATCTCTTATCGTCTTATAGACTGTTGTCACATCATTAGCTTCTATGGTGATGCTCTTCATCCCATAGCCGGCTCCTCTTTCAGATAATTGAGTGCAGCGGTACTGTTCTTTAACAGGGGTGGACAGACCATAACCATTATTCTCTATCAGAAAGATCACTGGGAGTTGCCAGACAGCAGCGACATTCAGTGCTTCGTGAAATTCTCCTTCGCTTGTGCCTCCTTCTCCTGTGAAGGCAAGACTAACCTTTTTTTGACCTCGGAGCTTGTATGATAATGCCACTCCTGCAGCGAGCGATAACTGCGGTCCCAGATGTGATATCATTCCTACGGTATGATGCTCGAGTGAACCAAAGTGAAAACTCCTATCTCGCCCTTTTGTGAAGCCTGTCATCTTTCCTTGCCACTGAGCGATGAGTCTGCGTAGTGGGATATCTCGTGATAACCAGACGCCAAGATTGCGATGCATGGGGAAGATCATCTCATCTTCCTCTAAAGCGAGAGTAGCTCCCACGGCTATAGCTTCTTGTCCGATGCCAGCAAACCATTTACTTACTTTTCCTTGGCGAAGGAGTACTAGCATCTTCTCTTCGATCATCCGAGAGAAGAGCATTTTCTCATACAGAGCTCGCATGACCTCTGGATCAAGATCGTGAGCTATCTCAAGTGCTCGCGTTGTAGTTGTATCAGATGACATCGATCTAGGATATCTACTTAAAGGCATTGAGGCCCGTTACATCCATACCGGTAATCAGCAGGTGTATGTCATGAGTGCCCTCATAAGTAAGAACGGTCTCGAGATTAGTCATATGACGCATCATCGGATATTCATTAGTGATACCCATGCCACCATGCATCTGTCGAGCTTCACGTGCGATCTGTAGTGCCATCCAGACATTGTTTCTTTTGGCCATAGAGATCTGTGCGGGTGTAGCCTTGTGATCATTAGCCAGTGTGCCAAGTCGCCAAGCCAGAAGCTGCGCCTTTGTGATCTCTGTGATCATCTCAGCAAGTTTCTTCTGCGTGAGTTGAAACTGTGCTAGTGGCTTGCCAAACTGTTCTCTCTGCTTTGTATATCTGAGTGCCGAGTCATAGCAGTCCATGGCTGCACCTATCGCTCCCCATGCTATGCCATATCGCGCTTTTGATAAGCAAGATAGAGGTCCCTTCATGCCTACGACATCAGGAAGTATGTTGGCCTTAGGGATGCGGACATCTTCGAAGACAAGCTCTCCTGTGATAGAAGCACGAAGCGATAGCTTGCCATGTATCTCGGGAGCTGAAAATCCAGGCATTCCTTTTTCAACGATGACACCTCGCACTACGCCTTCGGGATTTTTTGCCCAGACGACAGCGATGTCTGCTACTGGTGAGTTAGTGATCCACATCTTAGCGCCATTGAGGATGATGTGATCTCCATCCTCTACATATCTAGTCTCCATAGAACTTGGATCAGATCCATGGTTGGGCTCAGTCAGTCCAAAACAACCGATGATATCTGCCTTTGCTAGGGCAGGGAGGTACTTTTGTTTTTGTTCCTCAGATCCATACCTATAGATAGGATACATAACTAGAGATCCCTGTACGGATGCCATAGATCGAATACCACTATCACCTCTTTCTAGTTCTTGCATGAGCAAGCCATAGGTGATCTCGTCCATGCCGCCACCGCCATATTCGACAGGTAGGCTAGGTCCTAAAGCTCCAAGTTCTGCCATCCCTTTGTAGAGATGAAAAGGACACTTGGCCTCGTCGCTGTATTGCTCTATGATAGGAGTCACTTCTTTCTTTACCCATGCCCGAGCTGCTTCGCGGACAAGAAGATGCTCCTCAGTTAGGAGATCATCTAATACATAATAATCCGGTGCTTCGAATAGATCTGTTTTAGCGCGTGGTTGGATATTAGTGGTCATACTGCTTTAATCTTCTTAGACTTTGAATAATTATATGGTAGAGGTTTTATTTTTCTTGAGTATAAAAATAGGTAATATAAAAGATAGCTTATCATTCCTTTAGGTCTGCGATAATCTAAAGAAATTTAACACTAGTAATTAGATAAAGTTGGTTTGGCTTTAAGATTAAGAGTATGATTTTGGGCTACTTCTAATCTGTAGGGTTCGAGATGCTAGTCCTAGACGCCTTAATCTAGATTTTAATAGGATTGGGTATATTAGATCTCAAATATTAAACTGCACTCATTGAAAAGAATACTTAGCTCAAGATATGTCGAACTCGCGGCCTCTTCGTTACTACTTCTAGGTACGATTTCTTTCTGGATGTTCAGAAGAAGTTTCCTAGTCTCTAACGAAACCTCTTTGCTATTAAGTGGCTTGATTATTTTCTTTGCAATTTCTGTTTTTGCACTTAGGAAATCTATCTATCATTCATTTCAATTTTTTTTCAAGGATAATAACAAGATTTTTGTACTGATTTGTTCGATCCTGATGATACTGTCGATCCTTGCCATTTTTTCATATCTCTTTTCTATCCTAATATTAAAGGAGCCCTATTTAGCCAGAGACGAATGGAATAACTTTAATCGTATAATTCTTTCACAAAGCACGTGGGATGCGATTTTTACCAATTATAATGGTCATCCAAGTTATTTGATAAACGCCTTATATGTCTCTGTTCTTGAATTTTTTAATTGTGACAATCTAGTCTTTAATGTCATAAACGCGTCATCCCTTTTGTCTTGCTCATGGATATTCTTTAGAATCACATTATCCCAAAAGAAAAGTTCTACTTCGCCGATTTTACTATCTGCCTTTGCATTAATTATGGCCCTAATGGGATTTTGGTTTCCAGGGTCTATCCATCCTTTTTGGAATGTCCCTTATCTCCAACTTTTCGCTGGGGTGTTGTCTATCTATGGTTTAAGTTTATATGTGGATAGAATTTCGATTCGGGGTTTGTGCGTATTTTTCATAGGTGCTTCAATGTTAAGTGTTTCTTTTGGTAACGGGATCCTTACGTGGGTATTAGGGCTTCTATCTGCCCTTTTGATTAGCAAAAAATTACCTCAGTCTATTCCACTCATTATTGTGAGTATTGTAGGAATAGCGCTGTCGTATTGGGCGATTAATATTCAGGGGAGTCTAAATAGAACATTTGATGTGTTATCAGTACTAAAAGCTATTCCTATATTCTTAGGAGGATCTATAGTGTCGCCATTTGTTTCAGGCATAGCTCCCGATAATCTGGCAGCAGTTTATAATTGGACTGGGTTGATCGGAATTGTATCAGCAGTAATGATTCTAGGCTTCCTGGTCTATAGAAAGAAGTTCCTTTCGCAGCAAATTGTATTTGCACTTTTATTGATGCTTTTTTCCATTGGAACTTGCGCGTTGATTGCATTTGGCCGCCTCAATGATGAAGTCCTTATCGTTGCTTCCAACAGGTATAAGATGTGGTCGATACTATATTGGTTAGCTCTAGTTATGATGATTTTCCAATGGCTTCAACATTTTAAAAACAAGGCTATAAAGGAATATTCAACAATTATTTTATTGGTTTCTGTATTTGTATATACTGTATATAACAACCAACAGGCTCTTGAGAAGAGATTAGTATCTTATAACATTTCTGTTAGAAGTTTACTTGACCTTATAGTTAGTCCTGATAGGGTGGGTAATGAAGTACTTACGTGGAGACCTAATAGTAAGAGCGACCTATTTAGAAAAAAAGTGCTTGATGTAAACTCAGCTTTGAAGTCAGAATCATTAGGGCCTTACAAGAAAAGAGAATTTAGAAGCCTAGGCTTGCCTCTTGATTTTGAAATGCTGCAACTTGGTGTGAGCATTAATGCTACTGTTTCTTATGGTAATGATTCTGAAAATTATTATATGGAACTTTCCTTAAATAAGGACGATTCTAGTACCACAGATAAACCTAGAGTCATCTATATTCTTCAAGATTCTAAGCTCGTCGGTTTTGCTTTGCCTTATTCAGATATTTTGAGATCTAGGTCAGAGATACTGGGTGGTGGGGTATTGACTAATCCTACGAATACACTTTGGGGTCATTATCCTGGTATGTCTTCATTCTATTTTGGTCAGTTTAAACTGGATGCACCAAACAGTAAAAACTTGTCTTTGATTGCTGAACTTGTTAACGGCACATTGGTTCAGATTGTCTCAAACTAGCGAACGACTAAGCCGTCTGCCCACCATCCACAGGAAGACTCAGTCCTGTGATAAATGAACTCTGGGGATCGCACAACCACAAGATAGCATTGACGATGTCAGTGGTTTCTCCATATCTGCCTACCGGTATCGTATGAACCAACTTGGCGCGAAGATCTTCTTTCGCACTGAACATGGACTCTAACATGGGACTATTTGTGAAGACTGGACACACCGCATTTACGCGGATGCCATGACGGGCGTACTCAAGCGCAGCCGTCTTGGACATACCTATAACAGCATGCTTGCTGGCGACATAAGCGATCTGACGAGGAAGTGCGCGCATCCCTGCTATAGAGGAGATATTGACGATAGCTCCTGATCCTTGTTCTTGCATGATGGCGAGTTGCTCCTTCATACAGTAAAAGACTCCAGACTGATTAATCGCTACTATACGATCCCAATCTTCGAGTGTATGATCTGCAGTTTTATTATTCGCTTTGGCACCTACTCCGGCGTTGTTCAGACCGATGTCGACATTCCCGAAGTCAACTTTCACTTGGCCTATAACCTCTTTCACCTTTGCATAATCTGACACATCTAGTTGATATGTCTTTACCACTCTGCCAGCTTGCTCTAGGATGTCTTTGGTCTCTTCAAGTCCTGTGACATTCCAATCAGAGAGTGCGAGTTTGGCACCCTCTTCTCCAAACATGATGGCCGCTTGACGGCCTATGCCTGATGCGGCACCCGTTATAAATACTACTAGATCTTTAAATCTCATATTGCTTTTTCTACTCGAACATAAGTGAAAGCATCTCTGCTACACACACTGGTTTGTCGCTTCCTTCTCTTGTGACTGTTGATTCCCATGTCACCTTTACTCCACCTTGCGCATGATCTTCGACCGTCTTGATGAGTGAAGTGCAGCTCAGCAGACTTCCAACTGGCACATGAGATGGAAATCTTACTTTATTAAGACCATAGTTGACGCCCATCTTTGCACTCTCTACTTTTATGGATCCTTCTATGAACTTTGGCAGTAGGCTCAGTGAGAAAAACCCGTGAGCGATAGCCTCACCAAAGGGTGATTCTTTTTTTGCTCTTTCTGGATCTGTATGTATCCACTGGAAGTCTTTGGTCGCTTCCGCAAATATATTAACCAAGTCCTGAGTCATTTCAAAAGGAGAAGTAGTCTTTATCGTCTGTCCTTCTGCAGCCTTTAATGCTGCTATGTCTTTTAGTACGAGCATAAGATTAGATTATGACAGAAAGATAGAGTTTAAGCTCTAATCTAATGGATGTGATAATTAGCGGATAAGGATCTTAGATATAAAATCATTGATGATTATGATTTTTGAGTCTGTGTGACTTTCTTAAAGAACTTAGGCTCTACTATAAGCAGACCAAAAGATTCACAATCTTCTTTAGTCGTGATAGAGTGATGGGATCCATGCGCTTTTAGGATGGCTCTTGAGTATTTACTATCCAGTTGCTTGAACCACTTAAATCTCTGATGGATATAAACGTCGTGTATCAGAAAGTATGTGAGCCCATAAAGCGATATACCTATACCAACAAAGAGTAGCCAACGATAGTCTAAGTAAAGGCTTCCGATGATGTATGAGATCATACTTGGTGTAGCGAAGACAACAAAGAAGCGATCGTTCTTTTCCCAGAAACCTGTCTTCTCATATTTGGGTTTGTGATGATCTTCATGCCAACTCCAAAGCGGACCATGCATGAGGTATCGATGTGCCGCCCAAGCTGTGAACTCCATACCAACATATGCAGCCAGAGTAACTAGGATGTATAGAACAACGTCGCTCATACTTCAAATGTAACTTGTCTAGGCGTGAAGAACTATATGTAAGAACATTAAAATACAAGAGAAGTTTGGGATCTAATCCAAGACCACTCTCTCTTTATGCTTGAAGTAGGAAGATCTAATCAATGGTAATTCGATGAAGAACTCTGTACCTCTCCCTGGTACTGACTTAAAGTATATCGTCCCACCCATGCTATCTATCATGTTAGCTGCTATGGCGAGACCGAGACCTGACCCACTTGACTTGGTAGTAAAGCTCGGTTTGAAGATTTTATCTTTTTGATCTTCAGCTATACCGACACCATTATCTCGTACACTGATGATAGCCTTACTTTCCTCCTTCCATAATTTGAGCTCGATATATCCTTTCTTGTCTTCCGGGATGGCTTGGATGCTATTCTTCACGAGGTTATTCAGCACTCGTATGAGTTGATTCTTGTCGGCATATACCCCTAGATCATCGATCGGCTCGATGAGATGTATGTCCATATCTTCTCGATTACGGAAGAGGTCATGTATTTGTTCGACGACATCATTGAGTAGGATACGCTTGTTATCTGATTGAGGAAGTGAACCAAAGTTTGAAAACTCATCTGCTATCTGTTGGAGATTTTCTACTTGATTCATGAGTGTCTCGCACATCCGCTGAGTGAGGGACGCGGCATCCTCAGGACGTCTCTGAATCGTGCGCTGTAAGTGCTGAAGACTTAGCTTCATAGGAGTCAGAGGATTTTTGATCTCATGAGCGACTTGCTTTGCCATCTCGCGCCATGCGTTATCTCTTTCGACATGAGCAAGCATAGAAGCATTGACTTCCAGCTTGTCTATCATCTTATTATACTCGTTGATTAAGCTACCGATCTCGTCATTACTTGACCAGTTGATCTTTTTATTTCCTTGAGTCAGTTTTACATCACCTATCGTTCTTCCTAACTCTATTAGTGGATTACGGATATACTGTGATAAACTAAATGATATCGAGAATCCTATCAGAAAGAGGAAGACATATGCATTGAGAAGTGCCTGGATAAACTTGGTATGCAGATCGATAGAGGCATCTGGATTACTCATATGATAGTGCCATATAGAGATGATACCGATCGCTATGAAACTAAATACTAGAGTGAGTAAGATGGATAACTGTATCCGATTACGCAGATGAAGAGTGCTTCCATAATTAAATGACCACTCTTCTGGAAGGAGTTGATCTTTTCTATTGATGATACCATATGTACTGTAGAGTAATGCACTTAATATAAATATCAGTGAGAAAGTCGTGAAGGCTTCTAGTACAGGTACGGTCTTTATGATGAAACTATTAGTACCGGCTATGATGGCTATAGTTAAGAATGATCCTATGATGATCGTCCAAAGTATAAGCCATATAAGATTTGCTCTTTTCGCTTCGATGAATAAATCTAAGAGCAGAGAATACACGACATATGCTACGGCATATATGATCATCAGTCTTGGATCAAATCCAGTTAGACAGAGGATCGTGAAGAAGCTAGTGCAGTAGAATATAAATTTTGTGTTGTTGTCAGCATGAGCTACTACACGCTTATGCAAATAATAAAGTATTAGATGAAGCCCCTGCACAGATATAATCAAAGCTGTAAGTACAAGTATCGCAGTGATGTCGAGTCTCAATAGTTCAACTAGAGATAGTAGTTCTATATGGATGATCGTCCGGATACTCCACATAAAAAATGAGATGAGCAGTGCACATAAAGATCCAGCGACTGCAGTCTTTGCAGATGCCGGGATGCGAGATAGGTACTCGCCTGAAGAAGTTTTTCTTGCGAAGATCGAAAGGGGAAAGAGTAAGCTTAAGAAGCCGAGTGAAAGGAGGACGTATGGATTACCAAGTATGCCAGACATCAATGTGATGACCGCAATAAGGACTAGAGCCAGTACTGTGCGAGCACTGAGCTTAATCGTGAATTGGGGCAGGCTATATTGGGGTTCGGACATAGCAGTTTTGCCAACTTTATATTAAAGATAGTTATAATATGTCTTTTAGTGAAAATGTTTCGAAAGAAGAGCGTTATTTTTCCTTAAGCCATCTATCAAGAAAGCGTTGTAGATAAAGTGTTCGTTAGATATGGATGTTAAGTCTTTGAAGATCATTTAGTCTTTAGCTCAGTGCCGCGCAATTTATGCCGCATAATTTATACCGCATATTATACGCCGCATAAATTACGCGGCGTATAATATGAGACACAAAACATGAACAAAAAAGAGGCCGCACTTTCGCGCGACCTCTTCGTTAATCTACTTCTTTGAAAAGTCTAGCTATGACATTGACTTTTTCCATTCGTCTAGATTAAAGCTGAGTTTTTCTCTCATCTTACTGATCGTTACTTCCTCAACCGCTAAGTCACCTCCTGAGGCAAAGTGTTCATCAAAAATCTCACCTACCAGTTTCGTAGTAGCATAAGCAAATCCAGAGACTGCAGTACCGCCGATAACAGGTCCTATGATAGGAATCCCTCTGAATAAAATCCTCGTTAGCAGTCCAGCTTCGAAGGAAGTGATACCTCCCATGAGACCAGCCAGTACGGATTTTGTTTGCTCTTCAGAAAACTCAACTTTATACTTCTCGGCTATCTTTTTGATCATCTTGTACTGTACAAAAGAGATAGAGGCAAGATCTACAAGAGGGATGGGCACAAGTCCCGCGCCGGCAGCGTAAAGCGCATGTCGTCTGATGATATCCTCTGTGATCGGGATGTGGATTGTCTTTCTCTCTTTATCTTTCTTCTTCCCCTCACTCTTCTTCTTGCTACTACTTGCTTTGTCATCTTTAGCTTTAGAAGAAGCTGTCATGAAGACATCTTGCTTCTTGAATTTTTCAACTAACAAATAATAGAAGACCGGTCTGTACTTATTACGATTAGATGATCCCATCTCTGCACAGACATCTTTGATAGCTTGATCAAGTTCTGGCCCATCATCTAATCCTAACTTCTTAATAAGAAAGTTGGTTTTGATACGCTTCAGTTCTTGAGGCTTCGAGCATGCCACCTTAAGACTGTCTTTTTTGTAGACAGATGGTCCTAGCGAGGTAATGATAGACGTCAGCAGTTTCTTATCATACTTCTTGCGCTGTAGTGTATCAGTAAGTGATTTGTCGCATTGAGCTAATAAGGTTTCTAGCTTGTCCATTGACTTCATTTGAATTAATAATATTATAAATTAGATCAGATGGATATAAGTTCCATTGATATTAAGATGAGAGTCTAGATTTAATCGACGATAGGGGAGAAGTAGGCTATAGACTAGGCAGTAAACACACCTTTTACTTCTTTTGAGCTATCATATACTCTGATAGCTATGACTTCCGCTCTGACTGTGATGACGCCGTCGGAGTAAGCTTCACAAGTCAGCGTAGTTTTCTTTCCTTTCACTTCGGTAACTCGCGCTTTTAGTAAGACAGGCAGGTCATTAGAAGTAGGTTGTAAGTACTTGATAGTCATAGTGCCGGTGGCGTACTTATAATGTGGCTCACTATCTAAAGCTCGATCTTCGATCTTATACGCATGTGCCATGGCTGTGCACATACAATGACAATCAACCAATGAGGCTAGAATACCACCATTCATAAGACCTGGCCAACCATGATGATGGGGTTGTGCTTGCCACTCACAGATGCCTTCATCTCCATCCCAATAGCTCTTGATGTGGAGTCCATTAGGGTTATCAGTACCACAGCCAAAGCAGACATTGCCCGGCATGTGGTTTTGAAAGTAGTCTTTATCCTGAGGCACCTGTGTTAGTTATTATTCTTGTAGTAGTCGAAGACTTTTGTCACAACGTCTTTACCAAGGGCTGCTGGGTCTTTACGTATCACAGCCTCTTCCTTACCCATGGTTACAAAGACGGCATCTACAGCACGCTCAGCTATAAAATCAGATAAGCTGCCATCTATTTTATTCTTTGCAAATAAGTTATAAGTTGACACTGCAGTATCCCAATGTTTAACTTCATCGACATTAGATAGCTTGTCATCAAGACGAGAACTATACCGTTTTTTGACAGCACCATACATCGCATTCTTAAGAGCTATCGTAGCAGCATTTTCTCCGCCCAGTATGATGGACGCCGCATCTTCAGCTTTGAACTCCGATATAGCATCTGACATCAAACCTTTGCCCTCTATAAGAGCTGCTTCAGAGGCTATCTCAACTTTCTTGTTAAGTCCGTCTATCTCATCGCCAAGTCCAAGAGTCTTTAAAGTAGCGATGACAGGTTGCGCTTCGTCTGGTAAAAGAGCCATCAGTCCTCCATCACTAGTCTTAGCCATTGTTTCTAAGGACCTAAAGGCACTGCTGTTAAGTACTTCTTTTACTGCTAAGAGGGTCTCGATATTAGATGGTGCAGTTGCTAGGTTCTGAAGTGTAGTACATGAACCTAGTAGAAGACCTAAGACTGTAAGGCCTAAGAAGAGATGATTTTTCATATTAGTAAATTAAGATAAGTGAATGTACTACATTAGACATATCAAGTCTATGTAAGTCACACAACACCTAAAGTAATGGAAGTCTATCTGGCAGAGTTTATCGGTACAATGATCCTTATTCTTCTTGGAAATGGGGTAGTGGCCAATGTCGTCCTTGACAAAACAAAAGGTAATGGCAGTGATCTTATAGTCATCGCTTTTGGATGGGCCATAGCAGTGTTTGTCGGTGTGTTCGTATGCACATCTATCGGAGGCCCAGGTCATCTGAACCCTGCTGTTAGTATAGGTGCGGCGATAACTGGTGCTGGAGGATTTACATGGTCTCTTGTACCTGGATTTATAGCCGTTCAAATGCTCGGAGCTATGGCCGGTACGTCTTTGGTTTATGCCATGTATTACCCACACTATCAAGCAACCACAGATCCTGCAGGCATCCAAGCGACATTCTGTAATGCTCCAGCGATACCTTCCCTAGTACCTAATCTCTTAAGTGAGATTCTAGGCACGTTTGTCTTGGTTTATGGAGCCTTTCATCTGATGAGCCCAGTCATCGGGGGAGAGACAGCTTCTCTAGGATCTATAGATGCCTTACCGATAGCACTCGTAGTACTTGGTATCGGCGCTTCTCTCGGTGGAACTACGGGCTATGCGATTAACCCTGCTCGTGACCTTGGACCTCGTATCATGCATGCGATCCTTCCGATCGGGCATAAAGGAGGAAATGGCTGGGGATACGCTTGGATACCAGTAGTAGGACCGATACTCGGTGGCGTACTTGCAGCAGTAGTGAAACTCTACATCGCATAAAAAAAGCCCCATGTGGTAGACATGAGGCTTCACAACGTGATGTTGATGCGGGGTAATTTACTTCACAACTACTACCTTTTTCTTGAGCTGTATATCGTTGTGCTCTAAGCTGACGACGAATGTCCCAGGATTAAGACCTTCAGTTGATATGATATGTGGACTGTCTTGTACTCCAAGTGAAGAAAAAACTTGCTTTCCTGTATAGTCATAGAGCACGATATCCCCACCGATCATACTTTCAGGCACATCTATATTTATCTGAGTATTTGAACTCGCAGGATTAGGGTAAATCTCAAAAGCTTTAGTATCGTATTCTTTTAAAGGAGCGAGTTGCTTGAACGTTCCTTGATCTTGTATTTCATTGATGATAGACGCTACCATCTCAAGTCTCATCTCACCAGTTACGGATACGAGAAAGAAGCTACCGTCTACAGCACCTATGCCGACGATCTCATAGATGATGTCATCTTCTTGATCTATAAAGAACCCAAATCGGCTTCCTTTATCTTTTATATCGACGAGTGATTCGAAGCCATTTTCGAGGATGCTATATCCTCTTTTATATTCAGGTAAAGCTTCAGCAAAATCCTCAACAGCTACAAGGTCTAATGAGGTGATTGAACCAACCAACTCTTTGGCTTTGGCACTTTCTTCTGTATTCTCAGGTATAAGATAAGATGCGATGTCAAATGACTTTGGTGCCACATGGACTATCGTCGCATCCTCACGATCCTGATAAGAATCAAAGTGTCTATCAATGAAGTTTTGAGCAGTTGCAAGGTTGATAATGAATAGTGAAAGGAAAGTTACAATGTATTTCATCTTATTTGTTTTTTCATGTTTAGCAGAATAGGACAATCCTATGCTCAAGAGACGGCCATATGACCAGAAGTGTTACAGTGACGTTAATATTTTCTGTTCAAGATCACCATAATGGGGATCAATCGATCGGATAATTCGACTAATGATAAGTTTCCGAAGAACATTTACGAAAGTGGAAGAATCAATGAAATCATGTAAGGGGTTTGACTAGTTTTCTTGCCAAACTACTCCATTAAAGAGGTAAATCAATATATGTTTCCTACCTTTCTGACGTATTGCGAATCAGTCAAAAATATAGCTACTATGTACCGTAATTCATTCATAATCTGTTTGTTATGTGGCCTGAGTTTATACCTCAATGGATCAACCACTCAGAGCATCTTATCCTCGAGCTCTTGTCATACTGCCAAGTGGATATCTTGCGAGTCTCCTTTCGTGCAGTGGCCTGAAGCCAACCTAGAACTGACAGCCGCACATTATGATCTTACTGGTTACGAAACGCATGGCGCTACCTATGAAGGTGCGGAGTATGCTTATACTATAGATGTTGGCCCTACTCCCACTTCCGTAAATATTTCCATGACAAATAATACATCAGATATGGATCTGATGGTTTTCTCCTCTTGTAGAACTTCGAGGAGCCCGGTTTACTGGGAGTGTTTAGGACTTAGTGCTACTAGGCATAATGGTAGCGAAACACTAACCATCCATAATGCCTCAGGACAACTCTACATTATAGTTGAAGGAGCCTATAGCTACAACAATAGTGCGTTCACGCTACAGGTGAGTTGTGGCGCAACAACCAACTCAGACTATAATAATCCGACTAAACCTCACTACTTAGAGGACTGTTCGAGCGGTCGAGATATCAGTTGTGGTGAGTCCATTTATATCTCGAGCATGGGAAATAATTCATTTAATAAATCAAACTATGATATATCTAATTGTTCGCATGCTGCATTTGACTATGACGGACATGATCAGATATTCAACATAGACGCTGGATATGGTAATAAGAAAATGACGATCCTTCTAACTGAGATGAGAGATGATTTAGACATGTTCTTATTTAGAAAATGCAGCAATGGTAGTGTAGTTAGGTTCACGGACTGTGTAGAATTCAGCTATAACAGCGGCATCAAGAACGAAAGGATGGAGATCCATAACGCTTCTGGGGAGTACGTACTGGTAGTGGATGGATACACACATAAGGTGAATTCTAGTTTTAGATTATATGTCGAATGCGAAGAACCTCAGACTTCATCGAGCTGTCGAGATGCTCGACAATTGTACTGCGGATCTTCTCTTTGGGTGCAGCCACCTACTCATAATAACCTCAGTAAATCCGACTATGATTTATCGGCCTGCGGATATAATGCAAATGACTATCAAGGGAAAGATCACATTTTTAGAATCGATGCTGGGAGTGGTTATCGTCAGAAGTTAGAGATAGAGATCAGCGGATATAGTGCTGCTATGGATCTGTTAGTATTTCAATCATGTCAGACTGGATATTACAGTGGCCTGACGCTTAGTAACTGTAAAACATCTAATCAGAACTTTGGATCCACAAGTAAAAAGATCACCATAGATGATGCTTCTGGAGAGTACTACATCGTGGTAGAAAATACTGATCCCTGGTACAGCTCGGGATATAATATGCGAGTCAGCTGTGTAGAAGAGCAAAGAGAGCTTTGCAATTACGCCACACCTTTGTATTGTGGAGATAGTAAGTGGGTAGCAGCCCCACATGTTAATCAAGTACAGGATCAGCATTATGATTATAGCAACTGTGCTGGCCGCAGCACATATGGCTACTCTGGATATGATCACATCTATCAGATCAATGCAGGCACTGGAGGGAAGGACCTTGTCGTAGGACTTAAAGGTTTATTTGCAGATCTAGATGTACTGATATTTGAAGATTGTAGGACTCAGTATGGTAGTTATTCTTTTAGAAACTGCGCTGGATATGGCATTAACAGAGGAGCTACAGATGAAGAGATAGTTATAAAGGATGCAAAAGGTATATACTACGTAGTTATAGACTCTTCTAATCCTTGGGACAGATCAGGATACGAGATCAATGTAGACTGCCGAGAACCCTACCAAAGTTTTAGCTGTAGAGATGCAAAGTATATCACTTGCGGAGAAGAGATCTGGTCAGATGCTCCTACTCATAATAATATGACCTCTTATAATTATGGCACTTCAGGATGCTCAACCACTAATGAGATCTATATAGGTAATGATCACTTGTATGAATTCTACGTTGGTCCTAGGAGTCGTAATGTGACAATAAAAATGTCTGGCCTTGTTGAAGATCTCGACATGCTAATTTTTAGTTCTTGCAGTGAAAATTATAATGATGTAAGACTATCATCTTGCAGAGGTTTTAGTGGTCAGTCAAGAAACGCGGAAGAGACTATTCATATGGAGAATGCGAGTGGAACCTATTATCTAGCAATCGATGCGCGTAAATCCTGGCATATCTCTTCTTACAAATTGCTCATCGAATGTGAAGAGATAACCTATGCGGATAATCCTAATGATGATGTTGAAGAAGAGGATAAGGAAGAAGAGCCAAGTGAACCGGACACTCCAGATGAGGATGAAGATGATGTCCAAGAAGATACGGTAGCCCCTTCAGGCCCTTTGACTTGTGGAGGAACGATGTCTGGGACAACGATAGATGGATCTAGCTCTTATGCTCAAGCTGAAATTAGCGAGTGCTTCGAAACAAATCTTCTTTTTACCGGGCCAGATGTGCTTGTGCCCTTTGAAATCGGAAGTAATAGCTTTTCACTAATCATGAGACAAGCAGATGCTAACCTATCTCTCTTTGTACTTGATAGTGACCTCAACTTTATGTCTACGGGCTGTAGAGGTGCCAACTATAGTGACGATGGAAGTATATCTAATGGTAGTATCACAGGAGAAGTTTACTCAAGTGGTACTGTCGAACCAGGTACATATTATGCTTTGATAGAAGGATATATATCTAGGATAGAATCTGATTTTTCATTGTCACTGACATGTGATGCTCCTTGCACTACTGATGCGACATTCGGTTGTGAGACTTTGATGGAAGGTATGAGTGGTACCAGTAATGGACAGATGATATATGTGTCATCTGATGACTCCGAGTTAGTTGGGTTTACAGGCCCGGAGTGGAGGGGAGAGCTTATCATAGAAGAAGAAAGTGACATATCCATATATGTCCACAACATAGAAGGAGAAGGAAGTCTCGGTATCTTCTTAAGTGACACATGTGGAAGCTCTTTTATGACTTCTGTACTAGCTACTGATGAAGAAGTATCGCTCGAGGCAAATGTTTCACCCGGCACCTATCTTATCACTGTGGATGGATGGCATGGCGCTGATCTCACATACGACATCGAGATAAGCGGTTGTGCAGATAATACTGCAGCAGCAGCTATTGCAACCGCAAGAAGTCATGATATTACAAATGAAATAACACAGCTTTCTGCATCAGCAAGTCCTAATCCATTTGTGAGTGAGACAAGATTAGAAATACAATCAGATACTGATGACTTAGGAAGCTTGCGCATACTTTCATTAGACGGAAGACTACTCTATGATTACGACATATCGATTAAAGCGGGATATAACAACTTGATCGTAGATTCTGAAAGATTAGGTGATTACTCTGGTATTATGATATACCAGGTTGCTGTGGGTCATCAGATAGTTCAGGGTAAGATGATTAGGGTTAACTAGCTCTTATTTAATGCAAATTAGTAGGTAAGCACTTGAAGTAGCGATGTAGTTGTGCAAGAAAGGGGCTTTATGGGCGATCTGGACATTGATCATCAAGTACCTCATAGGTTCGTAAATAAGCCTCAATAATATTTACCTTCATATGATGCGGATAAATTCAGGGGCGGATTATATAGACACACTTAGAGGTAGGGATCTACAGATATATCTATTTGGTGAGGAGGTGTCAGAGCCCGTAGATCATCCAATGATACGTCCATCGATTAATGCTATCGCCGAAACTTACGACCTTGCTCTACGCCATCCCGATCTAGCATCCGTATTATCAGAATATACGGGCAAGAGGGTATCTAGATTTCTACATGTATGTAAGACGGCAGAAGATCTTGTGAGACAGAATAAGATGCAAAGAAGACTTGGTCAACTCACCGGCACATGCTTTCAGCGATGTGTAGGTATGGATGCGCTCAATAGTCTCTACTCAACGACCTATGATATTGACAAGAAGTATGATACGCCTTATCATGAAAGACTAAAGTCTTTCATCCACGAGATGCATGAACTCAATGGCATCATTGGAGGTGCCATGACAGATGTAAAAGGAGATAGAAGCTTGCCACCTCACAAGCAAGTTGATCCAGACATGTTTGTACATGTTACGAGACGGACGGAAGAAGGTATTTACGTAAGTGGAGCAAAAGCTCATCAGACTGGATGTATCAATAGTCACTATCTGATTATCATGCCTACTATGCGCCTCCTTGCAGAGGATAAAGACTATGCGATAGTTGGTGCTGTGCCGGTCGATGCAAAGGGTATCTGTTATATCTATGGACGACAATCTTGTGATACAAGATCGATGGAAGGTGGAGATCTCGATGTTGGCAATGCAAAATTTGGTGGTCAGGAAGCGATGGTAATATTTGAGGATGTCTTCATCCCTTGGAAATATGTCTTCATGGATGGAGAGTTTGAGTTTGCTTCAACACTAGTCGAGAGGTTTACTGCGTATCACCGCAGAAGTTACGTTTGTAAGACTGGATTAGGTGACATTCTTATAGGTGCAGCCGCTTCGATAGCCGACATGAATGGGATAGCAAAGGCTTCACATATCAAAGACAAACTTGTGGAGATGACCCATCTCAATGAAACTATATATGGCACCGGTATCGCTGCTTCATATCAGGGTTATGAAACAGAATCCGGAGCATATATATGTGATGAGATGTTAGCTAATGTATGTAAGCATCATGTCACTAAGATGCCTTATGAGATAGGGAGGATCGCACAGGACCTTGCTGGAGGACTAGTAGCAACTTTGCCTTCTGAGAAGGATTATAAGCACCCAAAAGTTGGAGCTTTACTGGACAAATACCTCAAAGGAAAAGAAGGCTACACCACTGAAGAACGGATGCGCATACTTCGTCTCATAGAAAATATGACATTGGGCCGTAATGCTGTTGGCTATCTCACTGAGAGCATGCATGGTGCAGGATCTCCGCAAGCTCAGCGTATACTGATCGGTAGAATGATGCAATTAGAATACAAGAAAAGATTAGCTAAAAACCTAGCCGGCATCAAAAATAAAGAGGATGTTGTCGAAGAACTTTCGTCTTATTTTACGCGTGTCTTCCAACTCGAGTCGTCTACAGCTTAAGTGAAGTAAGAATGCCTGATGCTCGATCCTTCAGTTCATACGGTACGAAGATGTGATCATGATAGAAGGCAGCCACTACATTACATGGGATGTTTTCTTTGGCAAGAGCATTAGAGAATATGGCCGTTAGTCCGACCATATCAAGCGCACTTTCTAACCCTAAAGATATATGTGCCCAAGTCTCTTCATACTGATATCCTAGCTTTTCAGCCTCTTGCATAGGAAGAATTAAAGTAGTCCCTTCTGATTCTTGGAAGATCAGTACAGCATTTTCATGATGACGAATCTTGTCTTTGGTAGTTACAAATACGTATACAGTGTCCGATACCTTTGGTTGAAGTGAACTGCCACCTGTGTCTTTGACCGAGGACTCACCAAAGACCAAATGATGACCCCAAGGGTCTTCAAGGCTAAAGTCCTTCATGCCATAAGCAGATTGAATTATCGGACTCACATCTTTTACCTTTTCTGAAAATGCTCGATGATATAGCTCTACTCCTTCGACATGGATATATAAATCAGCTTTAGAATTTGCATGGTCTACTAATACAAACGACAACTCAACGTCATGCATAGACATGGCCATATGAGTTGGATCCTCGTCAGGGTATGCCCATTGGAGCTCGAATCCAAGACTGCTGTAGAAGGATTGAGCGGAGCTCAGATCAGTCACTTGAAGAAACGGTGAAACGCTTTTTAGCATAAATGACTATACGCTTACTCCCAGATCACACTATCATTTTGATCACACCAAGTGTGCATATGACTTCCATATCGATCATTGATCGCTCCTCTTTTAATCTTTAGGGTAGGGGTGAGCAGTTTGTTTTCGTCTGTCCACAAGTCCTTTGTAACGACGATAGAGGCAAGCTTTTCATGAGCATGCAGTTCTTTATTAACTTTGGCTAACTCTGATTTGAGGTCTGCTGTCACCTTATCTTTATCTGCTTTGAGACCTTGCTCGGATAGGTTAACTAGCGCTATGGGCTGTGCCGTTCCAAGACCTGCTACACATATCTGCTCGATATGATCACTTGAGCTAAACTTCTCTTCTATGGTAGTAGGTACAATGAATTTTCCTTTAGCTGTCTTGAAAGCATCTTTGACTCTGCCGATGATCTTGATGTACCCATCGCTATCAAGGATTCCTTTGTCACCACTATAAAGCCAACCATCTCTGATCGTCTTAGCTGTTAGTTCAGGATCTTTATAATATTCTTTCATGGTCCAAGGTGTCTTCATCAAGATCTCCTGAGTGTCAGGGTCTATCTTACACTCACAGTTGGTAACCACCTTTCCAACAGTATTGGCCTTATGTCCTCCTTTTGGCATGTTAGAAAATGCACCCATATTTTCTGTCATCCCATATCCTTCTCGAAGATCAACGCCGAGTCTTTTGAACCATTGCTTGAGACTTTCAGGTGTCATCGAAGCACCTGTTATAACACATAAGGCATCAGATAATCCGAGAGAATTCCTGATTTTCTTCTTCACCATGCCCGATACGATTGGGATCGACAGCATCCGATTTAACTTTTTCTGAGGCATCTTGGCAAGTATGCCTTGCTCAAACTTTTTCCAAAGTCTAGGGACTGCAAAAAAGAAGGTCGGACTGGTCTCAGAAAGATTCTTGCCAAAGGTATCTATCGACTCTGCAAATGACATAGACCCTCCACTCATAAGAGCTCCAACCTCTACAGCTGTTCGTTCAGCGATATGATTAAGTGGTAGAAAGGAGAAAAATCTAGTTCTTTCTGGAGTGAAGAACTGAAGATTGTTATTTATCTCTTCGCTACGGGCGACTGACGCCGGACTACGATATGTATGGACGACTCCTTTAGGTGTGCCTGTGGTTCCTGAGGTATATATGATTGTCCAGTTTTCATCGAGAGTTGGTTCGTGGATATCTTGCATAGGCTCCTGACTTACTACCACAGTATCCCAGAGCTCTCCTTGATTAACCTTGGCACTAGCGGGATAGTCTGGAAATCTTATGGCGGTCATATCTTTTGGTATGCCACCTACTTTCTTTTCCCAGTTATCTAACTTTCCTATGATAGCAGCTTTACAATCACTTTGCTCAAGAATCTTTGTGATTTGATCAGCTTCTAAGCTAGGATATAGTGGCACAGAGACTAATCCTGCCATCATGATAGCCAGATCGCTTAGTACCCAGTGGTAGCAGTTTTTTGATATAAGAGCTACGTGATCTCCCTTTTGAAGACCTCTAGCGCGTAAGGCAGAAGCCATCTTTCGAGCCTCGATACCCGCTTGCTCATACGTGAGTTCTTTCCAAGTTTCACCATAAGGTTGTCTTAAGAATACTTCTTTCGCTCTTTCTTTCTCCCATCTTATGAAGTATCCTATAGGAGTAGTTAGTTTATCATCTAGATTTTGCATCGACGTACGACTTTGTTCGAGGCAGGAAGATAGCAGTATTCTTTATTTAGGTTGAGTCGTGGTTATTCAAAATTCACAAAAAGCTCTTGGTCATTTTCGAGTTTAGGTATGATCGCTGTGAAAGCGATCTCTGAAGGCTCTTGGACGTCAGAAGTTTGGATTTCTATATCAACTTGGACTGTGTTAGTTGAGCAATCAATGCTCACATACGGTTTGATATCTGTTACAACACTCTCTACTATTTGATGCCCTGCTATGAGATCGTACATACCCCAGTCTATAGATGGTGAACAAAGCGTCTTTACCATAGCATCAAAATCTTCCTGATTTCTTACAAAACTGAATTCTGTTGAGGTAAGTATGATAGAGTTCGCGCTGCTATTCTCACAACCAAAATCATCCAGAGTTTCTGCTCTGTTCCTTTCACCTGAGCACACATCATTGTTTGAACAACCATATATGCCGATCACGCACACCAAGAGAGTACTGACTAATACCTTTTTCACGCTACCTATAACGCACAGGGTGAAAATTATGTCGCTCTGATGGAGATATTTTTATGTCATTTATAAGATAGATGAAGATATAGGGTTAGTACTAAATTTAACATATTACGATTTTTTTTAAAGTGTAATGTGCAGTATTTCAATAATCTATCTATATTTGCCATGTATCTGAGGGACACTTCAGAGCAATTTCCCTTCCCAGCAGTATTACCTGAGACTTCCCAGGCATCGAAAGATGTTTAGGTGAAGACTTAATTGTATACCGACAACCCAAAGTTTATGAACATCTTATTGACTACAATAAGAAAGAGTACCTTTTTGTGCCTTCAGAGTTGCAAGTTTCTTCTGACTCTGGCTATCATAAGTGTCTCTATTCTCTATACAACGCCTACCATGGCGATGGGACCCATACTGGAAGAAAATAAAAGCTGGTCGGACTACGTGCCTACCACTTGGCAAGAAGACATTATCATGCCTTCGTTATCCGCGAGCATAACTGTTACGAGTATTTCTCAAGCCGCGAGTGGTGTGCCAGGTAACTCAGATATAGAACTAAGCTATATGGTGAAGAATGATGGTATGGATACTATCTGCTCTCTTCAGCTCATATTTGATTTAGCGGATCAGATAGGCACTCCGCCATTTGTAGCTCTTACAGGAAGTTTGAGTGGTATAGTCACGACTGGATCTGGTTTGAGTATGGGATTCACTGGATCAGGATCTGGTTTTGGATTAAACTCAGCCTTTAATGGTGCTATGAATGATAGTCTCTTCATTATGGGACCTACTCTTGCACCAGAAGAGTGCATCACCATAACGATACCAATAGAAATAGGAGAAACAACAGGACTTGACGACATTTTGCTGAGTGCTGAAGCTTCAGGTACATCTAAAGTAGATGGTAGCATGGTAAACGTAACAACTGACCCAGTCTTAATCCAAAGTTGTGAAAGTATAGCGCTCGCGTGCGCAGGACAAGTCAATGTTACACTTGGACCCGATTGTACAGCAGAGATAGGACTCAGCACAGTCTTCTTGAATGATGTAACAAATCCAAGTCGGTTCAGTATAGAATTATTCGACGGGACAACCAGTCTTGGAACTACTTTGGATGAAAGCCATGTAGGACGAGACATTACATATCAAGTTTTTGATGAGTGCTTTGGTGAACAGACCAATTGCTGGGGTAACATCAACCTCGAAAATAAAATCATCCCTTCTCGGACGACTACGTTTAGAGAAATCATATGTGGACAAGATCCTCCAAGTCTTGCGACTTTAGCAGAGGTTATCAATCTGCGTAATTCTATTTGTAGCATAGAACTTACGGATTTTCAAGAGTCATTTACCACAACTGGCGACAGATGCGGGGATGGCTTGATTAGAAGAGTTATCACAGCATCCTATAATCTTGAAGGTATCGATGTGAGAGATACCATCCATATTGATTCTATAGTAGAGCTAGCCATAGAACTTCCTGTTATCATATGTCCATTGGGAGGGCCAGATATCGAGGATGCTATAAATATAGATTGTAATGAGGTGGATGGAGTACCTTCTCCACAATTCATAGCATCCTATTTTGGAACTCTAAGTGGCAGTACAGCTACAGGTCTAACGTATGCTTACCCACATCTCGAGAATGGTATCGATACCACAGAGATAATTACTATGAGAGATACTATAATCGAGACTTTACGAGATACTCTCATAATGATCGATAGTGTCCTTGTGAATGCCCAAGTAGTAGATAAAGACACTATATCGATAAGTGATACCACTTTGGTAATCGAAAGATCAGTAGTGCCGCTTATAGATGGCACAACTTGTAATATCACTACGACCTTCTCGGATGAATTTTTTGGAGGATGTGCAGGCCCTGAAAGCAAGATATTAAGAAGATGGAATGTGCTTAACTGGTGTACAGGAGATGTAAGCATATGTGAACAGTGGATAGTTATCACAGACGAAGAAGGACCCAATATTACCCTTCAGGATACAATACAAGTTGCGATAGCACCATGGGTGTGTACCGCAGAGTTGGCCCTTACAGCAGTTGTAATGGATGACTGCAGCTCCATTCGCAATATGAACTGGTCTTCATCTGCAGGAGTTATCGGTGATGATTTAGTTTTGAGAGAGATCGGTCTGGGTGATAGCCCTGTATTAGTATCACTGCAAGCCTTAGATGAGTGTGGTAACGATAGTGTAGCTTTCATGGTCGTCGAGGTCATAGATAATATAGCTCCAGTAGCTGTAGCAAGAGATCAGATTAACACTCAGTTGGCATTTGACCCAACTGAAAATAGAGGTATAGCTATCATAACAGCTGCTTCCCTTGACCAAGGGAGTCACGATTCTGATTGTGGTCCTATACAGATATGTGCACTTCTTGATGAAGAACTCCAGAATCCAATTAGAGATAACTTCGGTAACCAAGTTACTGATGCAGAAGGCAACTTACTTTATGTAGCAGCCCAGTGTGAGATAGATGGAGTATTTAGCGGTATCCCTTATGTCATATGTAAGGAGTCTGTAAAGCTTTGCTGTGATCAGCTTGGTGAACATAGAGTTGCATTAGTAGTTAATGACTTTTCAGACTTTTCTGGCCCTACTGTGGGATGGACTGTTGTTTCAGTTGAAGATAAATCAGTACCCATTGTTTCATGTGAAGATGTTGTTGTCACATGCGGTGTATCGATAGCTCCTGAGGACATTGGATTTCCAACTTTAAGCGGAGGCGTTTGCTCTAGAGGAGTTTTAGACTTCGAAGATGCTGGTGATCTCAGTGGATGTGGCGAAGGAACGATTACAAGATTTTGGACAGTTGATGGGGACACCTTGTGTACTCAGTTCATAACGATAACAAGCGACGTACTATCCTTCGATCCAAGAACGATCAAATGGCCAAGACACTTTAATGACCAAGAAGAAACGGGTGTAAGCAGAACCTGTGTTCAGGATACTATCCGCGAGATAGTAGACATTATCCCGATGGGAGGTTCATTTGTTTGTACAGAGAGTCAGTTAGTAGAGCCGAGCTATTGCGATGCGAGCTGTGGGCTCCTCGCTAGCTCTTTTGAGGATAGTGATCTAGGTTCTAGTGAAGCGTGTAGAAACATTATTAGACAATGGATCGTCATAGATTGGTGTTCTTTTGATCCTAATTCTTCAGATCCGGATGTCGATCTCGATGATACTTTCGAAGCTGTCAATGATGAAGGTTTAGACTTACCGAACCCTAGAGCTGACCTGATAGACGGTGATCTCTGTGCAGAGTGCGATGATAAAAATATACCTCATGCTGAGGATATATACTTTAGATATACATCCGTCGATTTTGATGGATATTACACATTTGAGCAAATTATTCAAGTTGTCGATGAGACAGCACCCGTAGTAGACGCACCCCAAGAAGTCGAGGTCGAAATTTCTGGAGGTGCGACTGCGAAGGGTGATGATTTTGATGATTGTGTAGGTACAACATCAGTAACTGCAGTTGCCATAGATCTCTGTGGAAACACAGTGCTTCAGACTGCTGGCGCTACATGGGCTATCAATATCCTTGATGAAGAAGATAACGTACAAAGCACGATCAATGCTACAGGAGATACCGTCTCTGTATCAGTAACTGGGATGGCTAATACCTCACGATTTATAGCGTGGCAGGTAAGCGACGGATGTGGTAACATAGGAAGAGATACTACTGAGGTTGTCTTTACTGATATCGTTGCTCCGACACCTCTATGTATCACGAGTTTAAGTACTTCATCTACTAATGCTGAAGGTACTGCTGTCGTGTGGGCCAGTGACTATGACATCGGAAGTTTTGATAACTGTAGTGAGCCAAAGTTCTCCTTCTTGAACCGACAAGGCATCTCATCTCCTAACTTCATATTCACTTGTGCAGACATTCCTAATGGTATATCTGCCATCAGACAGCTGGAGTTGATTGTATCAGATGACGCTGGAAATACTTCTATATGCAATGTCTCTATACTTCTAAGTGATGGTGATAATGTTTGTCCTGACAGTGCGGTTGGAGCAGCTAGTATTTTTGGTGCTGTTAGAACTATGGAAGGAGAAGCAATCGAAGATGTGAGAGTATCATTAAACGGAAGAGTTAATGAGACCACTGACGTAAATGGGGCATACGCCTTTACAGACCAGCCATTGCTTTCAGCCTATCGCATAGAAGGAGACCTTAATACAGAACATCTCAATGGTGTCAGTACGCTTGACCTCGTATTGATCCAAAGACATATACTCGGACTTGATCAGTTTTCAGAGACACCTGACTTCATAGCAGCAGATGTCAATGATGATGGTAGGGTATCTGCCATTGACCTTGTTCAGATAAGAAGATTGATACTAGGATTTACAGATGTATTCGAACAAAATACAAGTTGGAGATTCCTTGACCCTAATCAGGAGTTCGATGAGCCTACACGTCCATTCCCATTCTTAGAAGAGATATTGATTCCGTCTTTATTGCAGGATATGTCTGATCAAGATCTGATAGGTATTAAGATCGGAGATGTAAGTGGTAACGCTGTCGCAAATAGTTCTCTTTCGAGTAACAGAAGTGCAGATATAGCTTCACTTCAGGCTACTTCTCTATTCATCGAGAAAGGAGAGGTTGTCGACGTGCCAATGAGCATAAGTGATCTTGAGACCATTGCTGGTATGCAGTTCTCACTTAAAGCAGATGGTGCAGAGATACTCGATATCACAAGTTCTCAGATAGATCTTAATCCAGAGTTTATGAGACAAGTAAGTGATCATGAGGTCGCACTAGCATGGGCGAGTACAGAGACAGTCGAATCTGGCTATCTTTTCACTGTGACTTTAAGAGCACTAGAAGGAAGAAATCTTCAGGACATACTAATACTAGAGCAAAGCAGAATTGAAGCAGAAGCATATGACGAAGACTACAATGAGTACGATCTTAGTCTAGAGTTCACATCTAGTGATGCCGTAGTTGATGCGTATCAACTCTACCAGAACAAACCGAATCCGTTCTCAGGAGAGACAGTGATTGGATTTGATCTACAGGAGGCTGGTGATGCTACACTAACTGTCTGGGACATCTCTGGAAAGGCTCTGTACACGACGACTAAAAACTATGATAGAGGAGCACATACGATCACCTTATCAAGCGATGATCTAAGTACTAATGGTGTGCTGTACTACCAGCTTACAAGCAAAAGCTTTACAGCAACAAGAAAAATGATTTTGATAGACTAACCATCTATAGACCTAGTTAACGCGAAAGCGTTTTCAACCCAATGATTATAGAACGAGAGGTGTTAGCTTGACTGACACCTCTTTTTATTTTACTTGTGGTTTGTGAGATAAGAAGACTATCACACATTGAACCTGAAGTGCATCACATCACCATCTTTGACGATGTATTCTTTGCCCTCTACACCCAACTTCCCAGCTTCTTTTACCGAAGCTTCTGATCCAAATTCGATATAATCAGCATAGCTGATGACTTCGGCACGGATAAACCCTTTTTCAAAATCAGTATGTATCACACCTGCTGCTTGAGGGGCAGTGGCTCCTTTATGCACGGTCCAAGCTCTCACTTCTTTTTCTCCAGCAGTGAAGTAAGTGATGAGATTAAGAAGATCGTAAGAAGATTGTATTAGCCTATTCACTCCTGGTTCGGAGAGATTCATCTCTTCTAAAAACATGAGTTTCTCCTCGATATCATCTAGCTGTATGATCTCTGATTCTATAGATGCCGAGATAAGGATCACTTCCGCATTTTCATCTGCTACTGCTTCAGTTAGTTTATTAGAGTGTTCATTCCCATCTTTTGCGCTGTTCTCATCTACATTACATACATAGAGGATGGGCTTAGAAGTAAGGAGATACATTTCTCTATACAGATCAGCAAAGGCATCTTCTACTTCAAAAGTTCTTGCAGGATTTCCTGCTTGTAGATGGTCAAGCAGCTTCTTTCCCCATTCGTGATTTGCTTTGTCTTGTGGTGCCGCTGCCTTTGCTTGCTTTGCTAGCTTCTCAACTCTTTTTTCGACGGTCTCGATATCCTTAAAGATGAGCTCAGTGTCGATGACATCTTTATCTCTTACTGGATCGACATTACCATCTACATGGATGACATTGCCGTCCTCGAAGCAACGGACTACATGTACTATGGCATCGACTTCACGTATGTTTGCTAAGAACTGATTACCCAATCCTTCTCCCTTACTTGCTCCTTTGATCAATCCTGCTATATCGAGTATTTCTACAGTTGTAGGGACTATCTTTTGAGGATTGACAAGGTCTGATAGTTTCTGAAGTCTCTCATCAGGCACAGTTATTACCCCTAAGTTGGGCTCCTTCGTGGCGAAGGGATAATTAGCTGCAAGAGCCTTCGCGTTAGTGAGAGCATTAAACAAAGTGGATTTACCCACATTTGGAAGACCTACGATACCGCACTTGAGTGCCATGATGACTGAGTTTATCTTAAAGGGCGCAAAGGTATATTTCTTTGGGATGTAGAAAAAGAGATTTAGAAGTGATGCTTTATAACTGATGTATACCTTTATGATATTGGTTTACTCTAGCATATAAGATTGAATTATCTCGCCCATTTAGCACTTTCCCCAGATGACCCAGCTATCATGACGGGTAACTTCATTGCTGATGATATACCATTTAAGGAGATAGCAGATCTGCCAGATGATATCAAGGCGGGAATTGATCTTCATCGGCACATCGATAAAACTACCGATGCACATCCTGCTTTTAAAAGAGCTGTGGACAGATTAAGACCTCATCACCGTAAGTACGCACCAGTAGTACTAGACATACTCAACGATCACCTTTTGTCCATTCATTGGTCTGAGTTTTATGATATCGCTGAAGAGAAATTTCATGATGTAGCATATGGCTATATCGAGAACCAGTCAGAGAGACTTCCACCCAAAGCAGGCCTACATGTCCATACTCTATTAGAGTATAGATATCTAAGAGCTTATGGATCTCGAGAGGGATTAAAAAATGTTTTAGTTCGGATCGATAAACGAACAAGATTTCAGTCTGACTTTGGATCTGCAGAAGAGCATTTGTATGATGACTTGGGTTTTTTCAGCAATTGCTTTGTTGAACTTTATAATCATCTGAAGGCCAGCATTATCTAAATTCTAGTCCGAGTCCTCCTCTACATACTCTAAGATATCTCCAGGCTGACAATCAAGAGCCTTGCAAATGTTATTCAGCGTTTCAAATCTTACACCTCGAGCTTTTTCATTTTTCAAAATGGAGAGATTAGATAATGTTATCCCAACTCTCTGAGAAAGCTCATTAAGAGACATTCTTCGCTGTGCCATCACAACACTTAAGTTCACTCTTATAGCCATACTATATCGTTAAAGACCAGTCCTCTTCTATCTTCAGCGCTTTTTTCATCAGGGTAGATAAAACGATTAATAATAAACCAGTGATAAGGAAGTATGGTTCGAATTCTATTTGCCCCAAAATTCTGATTGTTACCGCTTGCACTATTTCATGAATTTTTTGAGCAGATCTTAAGCGTATGCCGCCATACCATCTTGAGATTTCATAGCTTATTAGCGTCCTTATTATCGCATAAATAATCAATGCTATTCCTATGTTTTTTACTCGCTTAGCTAGGTTGTCAGAGAACGACAACGTCTTGTTTAGTCTCTTTACTGCCCTAAACAGTTGGTAGAAGATAAATATTGAGAAGAGTGAGAAAAGGTAAAATCTTAAGAGCAAAATGTAGAATTGAATTCTGTTCGCTGGCTTAATGTTGATGCTTGTCTTTACGTTTGCTACTTGACCCGTCACTTCAAATGGACTGTTTTCTCGATCTCTTTGAAGCCATATGTCAAAAGGAGCGTTGATGTAGGTAGTATCTTTGTACGTGTGTTTCTCAGGTGTAGCTATAAATTCGAAAACGGAAGTATCAATCTTAAAAAGAGTATCAAATGATTCTCTTATTTGTTTCCCAAAGTCATCTTCGAATGTCTCGCCTTTATATCTAGTCCATGACTTCCTAGAGATTGTACTGTAGGTTCTGTGTTTTTTAGAGAGCCCTTTACGGAAGCCCTCGAGAGTATAGATCGTATCAAAAACACCAGCACTTAAATTAACAGGGATCGGAAATCCATCTCTAGCAAAACTGGGTGGGGTCAAATAAGTTTTGCTTCCGCTTTCTTCTTCATGGATTAGTATTTCCTGCTCTTCGATGAATATATTTCCTACTGCAGTTATAACTATAATCAGAATCTGTAAAAGCATCCCAACAAAAAATATGAAGCTAAGAAGACCGAGCAATAATTTGTGTTGTTTCATAATGCTAATTTATTATAAAACAATAAATAATTCAAATAAAACATTATTTTCTTTATCTCGAGTAAGTTAAGAGATAGGTGATCAAAGCATACATCCAAACCTGTGATGTTCGAAGAGGTTGTATAGATTTGTCAGGATAACTAGTAAGATCTATGACAAAAAAACCATAACTGATGTCGTAGTAAAGGATATACAGCCATCTCTAATACTTTGGAAGAGAGCAAAGCGGTGGTTCACATTCTGGCCTAGATAAAACATAGTGATCAGGTATCTATAATATGAAAGCACTTTTGGATGAAGCGACCCAAAATTCAAGAGTGTGAATCGCTCATATGAGAATATCAACATGTCCTACCAGATGCTATGGAAGGAGAGAAGTTGATGTTGATCGCTATAATATTTCTATTTTAATTACCTCATCCAAGCTAAATTATGAGCTCCGCAAAAACACTACACTATAATTCGAAATACCCTTCCATAGCGGATCTACGCAGTAAGGCCAAGAAGCGAATTCCAAAGTTCGCTTTCGAATATATGGACGGAGGATGTAACGAAGATGTGAATCTTGTAAAGAATACGGCTGAGATAAGAGAAGTTGAGTTGATACCTCAGTATCTCACAAAACACTCAGCATCAAGTATGAAAACTCAATTGTTTGGAGAGGAGTATGATGCTCCATTTGGTGTGGCACCTATAGGTCTGCAAGGACTCATATGGCCAAAGGCTCCTGAGATCTTAGCTAAAGCAGCTTTTGAGCATAACGTTCCTTATTGTCTAAGTACAGTTTCTACCGCAAGCATAGAGAAGGTAGCTGAGATAACTGAAGGGAAAGCATGGTTTCAATTATATCATCCTAGTGAAGACGATCTACGTAATAAGATTATTAATAGAGTCGCTGCGGCAGATATGCCAGTACTCGTCATACTGAGTGATGTGCCGACCTTCGGTTTTCGTCCAAGAGATATTAGAAATGGATTAGCGATGCCTCCTAAAATGACCCTGAGTAATATGCTTCAGATTTGTGGGAGGCCTAATTGGGCGATTCGAACTTTACTTCATGGTCAGCCAGAATTCGCAACATTAAAACCATATATGCCGAAAGGTTTGGATCTTGCGCAAGTCGGAAAGTTCATGGACACTACTTTTACTGGTCGGCTAAATGAAGAAAAGATCAAGCCCATCAGAGATATGTGGAAAGGTAAGCTAGTACTGAAAGGTGTGGCTAATGAGATAGATGTGGAAAAGGCGATACAACTTGGACTAGATGGTGTGATCGTTTCTAATCATGGAGGGCGTCAACTAGACGCTGGGGAGTCAGCTATCAAGCCCCTTACAAGGATAGCTGCAAAATTTGGAGATCAGATTACAGTGATGATGGATAGCGGGATCAGATCGGGGCCTGATATAGCCCGGACAATTGCTTCGGGAGCTGCCTTCACATTTATGGGACGAGCCTTCATGTATAGTGTAGCAGCACTAGGAGCTCAAGGTGGAGATCATATGATGTCTATGCTAAAAGTCCAGTTACAGCAAGTGATGGAACAGATATGTTGTGAAAGAATAGAGGATTTTCCCAGCTTTCTAAAAAGAGAGTCGGTTTAATTATAGAATCTATTCGTACTTATTTGATAAGAAAATAGGTATTTGATTTCCGCACAACTGAACGAAATCAGATAAAGGAGATATTTACGAAAGTGATCACAGTAGAATTATCCTTCGAAGTGGAAGCTAATCGTGATCGACCTTCCGAGGAGCTTTTCTAAAGCAGTCGACTCTAAGATCTGATCGTTAAAGAGGAGTGTGTTATTAATCCCTTGCGAAAATTTGATCTCGGGGGAGAGGATGAAAAATTGGAAAAAGAACTGCATACCTACGCCGGCCTCGAGCCTAAACTCGTGTGGAGAAATCCTGATGAAGTCTTCAGCCCGTCGCGTCTGAGAGTTACTGGCGAGATCAAATGAATAGTTGAGCCCTGCTATGATAAAAGCTCTTTTGTCTTTGTATGGGACTGACTTGTATCTGATATGAAGGGGAATCTCCGCAAAGATACTCTCGACAGATGTGCGATCCGTCACAGTAGTCTCCAACACCGGATCAAATCTCTCGTTAAAATCCAGATGTCTCGTAGTGAATGCAATCCCAGGAAGGAGTCTAAAGTCAAAGAAATCTCCAAGCTTATAGTTGACGATACCATGTACTTCATATCCTGTAGATGGGGCACCTTGTGCCAGACGTATATCGGGATTGCCGATGAATTCTCTTGAGTGAAAAACTTGATGCTTCGAACTATGTAAACCCAAGGATATCCCGAAGTAATAATCTTTGCTTTTATAATCGTCAAAGTTGGTGTTACCACCTCCGCGGTACTGGGCGTTCACATTATTTGCGAAAGCGAAGAGAAGAAAAAGTACAGCTACTTTTCCCCTATGTAAAGACAACATATACCAAATGAAAGTGCGTGCCATCGACAGTTTTTAAATCCGACTTCCTCCATGATAACCTTAAAGTCATCGTATCCTGGAAATGCTTGTACTGATTCGTATAGGTAAGTGTATGCTCTTTTATCTTTAGAAAACACTTTTCCTATCACCGGCAATATCAGTCGGAAGTAAAGATTAAACACCTGCTTGACAGGAAATATTGTCGGTTTGGTAAACTCTAAAACCATGAGCGGTTTGCCAGGTTGAAGCACTCGATGCAGTTCACTGAGCCCTAACTTTAGATTTTCGAAGTTTCGGACGCCAAAAGAAACCATAGCTCCGTCGTAAGTACCTCTTTCTGCTCTGATCTTTTCACTGTCACCGACCTTAAGCTTCACACGTTGGTCGAGACCGCTTCGAGCCACTTTTTCGTTGCCTTTAGCCACCATATTGGGAGACAGGTCGATACCTGTGATCTGCGTGTCGGGTAGGGACTTACTCGCCATAATCGCGAGATCGGCAGTACCAGTAGCCATATCAAGAACTTGCTTGGGATGGTACGCTTTGAGCTCCTTGATTAGCCTTTTTCGCCACGAGATATCCACGCCCATGGATAGGAGTCGGTTGAGAAAATCATAGCGTCCAGCGACATTGTCGAACATGTCTCTGACCTCGATTTTTTTGGATGCTTCCGTATGATATGGTTTCACTTCTTGCGACATATACTATAGTTCTTCGACTTCTGTTTTTTTCACTTTCGTAAATGCTTCACACATCGATTTTTCTCTATGCGTAAACTATCTCAGATAGAATGAATTATGACTGTTTCTGACCCTCTTTTTAGCTCTGAAAAGGTTACCTTCGCGCATCGTTTTTTTAGGACCTAAAAGACTGAGTTGATAGTATAAATCTCTCAGTTAGATAAAGTTCACAATTTGATGCAAATATGGCTGAAAAACAGAGGATTATACCGATAAACATCGAAGATGAGATGAAGTCAGCATACATCGATTATTCGATGTCTGTGATCGTCGCTCGGGCTCTTCCAGATGTACGCGATGGCTTAAAGCCAGTGCACCGCAGAATCCTCTATGGGATGAACGAACTGGGTCTTACAATCAGCAAGCCACACAAGAAGTCGGCAAGGATCGTAGGTGACGTTCTAGGTCGCTATCATCCCCATGGTGATGGATCTGTTTATGATGCCATGGTGCGTCTAGCTCAAGAGTGGAATATGAGATATCCTCTCGTCGACAAACAAGGAAACTTCGGCTCAATAGAAGGGGATGGACCGGCGGCCATGAGATATACCGAGGCAAGACTCGCTAAGATCAGCGACGAGATCCTTGATGACATCAAGAAGAATACAGTCGACTTTACTAATAACTTCGACGATTCTCTCCAAGAGCCAACGGTATTACCAACCAAGGTGCCTAATCTATTAGTGAATGGTGCATCAGGTATCGCCGTAGGTATGGCAACCAACATGCTCCCGCACAATCTATCTGAAGTGATAGATGGAGTGATAGCGACAGTTGATGATCCTGATATCGACATCGATGGCTTGATGCAATACATCAAGGCACCGGACTTCCCTACGGGTGGAGTGATCTATGGTATGGAGGGTATCAAGCAAGCATTTGAGACAGGGCGGGGTAGAGTCGTTCTCAGAGGACGAGCTGAAGTACAGACTACAGCTAAAGGACGTGACTACATCGTCATCACAGAGATACCGTATCAGGTGAATCAAAGTAGCCTTGAGATCAAGATTAAAGATGCTGTTGAAGCAGAAAAGATCAAAGGGGTATCCAGCATACGTAATGAGTCCGATCGACACGGTATCCGTATCGTATTGGATCTTAAGCAAGATGCCATCGCGAATGTCGCGATGAGTCAACTATTCAAGTACACTCCACTACAGACTTCTTATGGAGTCAATAACGTAGTACTAGTCAACGGCCGACCGAGGACTCTTAATCTTAAGCAGATCATCGAAGAGTTTATCAAGTTTAGACTTGAAGTCATCACTCGCCGGACTCAGTTTGATCTAGACAAAGCCGAAGAACGTGCACACATCCTCGAGGGACTGCTCATAGCACTTGATAACCTCGATGAGGTCATAGCACTCATCAGAGCCTCTAAGACGGTTGATGAGGCTAAAGAGGGCTTGATGGCCAAATTTTCACTCAGCGAGCTACAAGCAAAAGCCATCCTCGAGATGCGCCTCATGCGCCTTACAGGTCTTGAAAGAGAGAAAGTGCAGAAGGAGTATGATGAGTTACAGATTGTGATCGCCGATCTAAAAGATATCCTAGGATCCGAAGGACGACGTAATACGATACTGAAAGAAGAGCTTATCGAGATCAAGGATACCTTCGGTGACGAAAGAAGGACAGAGATCACTCACGCCGATGGAGAGATATCGATAGAAGATATGATACCCAATGAAAAAGTGGCGGTAAGTATCTCTAATCTTGGGTATATCAAGCGTACTAAGTCTTCAGAATTTAGAAGTCAGACGAGAGGAGGTAAGGGGTCAAAAGGAAGCAAGACGAGAGATACCGACTTTGTAGAGCACCTCTTCATAGCACATACGCATAACTATCTTCTTCTCTTTACTGAGAAAGGACGTTGCTTCTGGTTACGCGTATATGAGATACCCGAGGCAAGTAAAAATGCATCAGGGCGCGTGATCCAGAACATCATCAGTCTACCGAAAGATGATCAAGTTAGAGGCTACATCATCGTAGAAGATCTCAAGGATGAGCAGTTCTTGGATGAACACTTCATCATGTTCTGTACGAGGGATGGTGTAATCAAGAAGACTCCACTTGAGGCCTTCTCACGACCAAGAACTAATGGTATCAACGCCATCACTATCAAAGATGGTGATCAACTACTAGAAGTAAAACTCACTGATGGTAATAGCGAGATCTTCCTAGCTAATAAAGGTGGGCGAGCTATCCGATTCCCAGAATCAAAAGTAAGGTCCATGGGAAGATCAGCAGCAGGTGTGAAAGGTATCACTCTTGATGCCGGTGCAGATGAAGTGATCGGTATGGTATGTGTTGATCCACAAGATGAAGACAAGTCAGTCTTCGTTATCTCCGAGAATGGCTACGGTAAGCGATCGGCAGTAGATGACTATCGTATGACGAATAGAGGAGGTAAAGGAGTGAAAACGTTGAATGTGACGGACAAAACAGGATTTGTCATCTCCATAAAAGGTGTTACTGATGATGATGACTTAATGGTGACGACTAAAAATGGCATCATGATCAGGATCAAAGGGGAAGATTTCAGAGTGATGGGTCGAGCAACACAAGGTGTCCGAGTCATCAATGTGAATAAAGGAGACAGTATAGCAGATGTGGCTGTAGTAAAGAATGCCAGAGGGGATTCTGATGAAGAAGAGTAGTGGCCTTAACAGGAAGGCTTATTTTTTTAAGCAATATTTAAGAAGATCCCTAAATTAGTGGGCGTCTAAAGAACATACAATAACAAATCGCGAAATAAAAATTTACAATCGATGAAGAGTATACTACTAGTGCTGATAGCTGTTATGGGTGTAAGCACGATCACCTTTGCACAAGGTGACAAAAGTCTAAAGGCTGCATCAAAGAGTCTTAGCGCTTTCACTTCGGATTTCAGTAATACAGCAGCTCTTGAAGATGCTAAGATGAAGATCGAAGAAGCTTTTCAGGATGATAAGGTTTCTTCTAGTGCCAAGTCATGGAATACAAGAGGAGATATCCTTAGATCTATCGCTGATGCACAGATCAAACAGAAGTTAATCAACCCTGCATATGTTATCACAGATGTTACCTCTGCTGTAGGTGCTGCCGAATCCTATATGAAGGCTCACAGCATGGCGGAGAAGAAAGGTGATAAGAAAAATGCTGTCAAAGGATTGGTGGCTATAGAAGACGTTCTTGCTAATGCAGGTGTCGAGCAATACAATTCTGAAGATTACACAGGAGCTTTTGAAAGTTTCATCACAGAGATAAGCGTATATGATGCTCTTAAGTCTGTAGGTGAAGCAAGCAGACTAGAAGAAGGGACTAATCTCACCGACAAGTACTTTTTTGCTGGTCTGACAGGATACTATGCTGAAAGATATGAAGAGACTATCGGTCTGCTCAAGAAAGCAGATGAAACTGGTACTAAAGATGCTGGTGTCTTCCAGTTCATATACGAAGCCTATAACCAGCTTGGAAATGAAGAAGAAGCTCTCACATACCTGACACAAGGAAGAGAAAAGTACCCTGACGATTCTGGATTGCTATTTAGTGAGATCAACTATTACCTAGGTAAAGGTGAGCTAGAGAAGATGACTTCTAAGCTCGAGACTGCGCTAGAAAGAGAGCCAGATAATGTATCTGTTATGCAGACTCTTGGTCAAGTTTATGACCAGTTACATGTAAAGATGATCGAGGCAGGAGATACTGATAAAGCTCAAATGTTTTTTGATAAATCATATGATAACTATAGCAAAGCTCTCAACACTGATGGTGAGAACTTCGATGTGAACTACAGCATAGGAGCTCTGTACTATAACAAAGCAGCTACTTTCTCAGATCCACTAAATGAGGCAGCTAATGACCTTAGTGCCGCAGGAACAAAGAAATATGATGCTATCAAAGATGAAATGAATGGCTTCTTCGAAAAGGCTCTTCCATACTTCTTGAAGTGTGATGAGATTAAGAGTGGAGATAAAAACACATTGATAGCCCTGAAGGAGATCTATGTTAGAAAAGACATGTTTGACAAATCAAACGAGTACAAGGATCGCCTAGAAGCTATACCAGAGTAGAAAAAGAAATTTAGAGGAGGTGATCATTCACTTCCTCTTTTCATTTAAAAAATAAGAATAACAATTATGAAAAAGAAAATATCAATGATCGCAAGCTTTATCCTAGCGGTCTTTATGTCAGCCTCTCTTTTTGCCCAAGAAGGATCGGGTACCATCGTATATGAGATAACCGATGCAACATCTGATAATCCACAAGCTGCACAGTTTGCTGAGATGATGAAAGGCAATGAAACAGTAGTCTATTTCAATGAAGGTGAGTCGCTGACAAAAATGAATTTGATGGGAGGTATGGTGAAGATGGATCTGAAGATGGATAAAGAGCAAAACCTAGATTTGCTGCTTGATGCCATGGGCCAAAAGATGTGGGTCAACTCTCCTAAGCTGGAGCAGGATCGCATGAAGGCAGAAGCCGATAATCCGATGGAATATATGGAGATCGAATATGATATGGAAGATACTAAGACCATAGCAGGATTTGATTGCTTTAAGATGATAGCTGAGTTTCCTGATGCTGAAGGATTTAAGCTGGAGGCTTATGTGACTGATCAGCTAGATGTGAGACCTTCGATCATCCAAGGAGTGGATATCAAGGAGTTTAAAGGTCTGCCACTAGAGTATATCTTCTATAACCCTCAGATGAATCTTACTGTAACAGCGAAGTCCTATGAGGATACTGTAGACGCTTCAGTATTCGAATTGAATACGGCTGGTTTCCAGAAGTTGACAATGCAGGAGTTTATAGAGCTAACTCAACAGTTTGGCGGAGGCGGAGGATTTGGATTTTAGTCCATCTCTTAAATAAATTATAAATAAAAGGGTACTGTCTTACAGTTACCCTTTTTTGTTGCTTTGCGCTATTCTGAAAACTATGTAGCGCCTTTATTTCTTTATAGTATAGACAAACGAAATAAAATGAAATTCATACCGATTTTAATGGGCTTATTAATGCTGATGTCATGTAGTAAGTCTACCTCACAGACTCATACTGCCGAAGTAATAGATCTATCTGGATACGAGACTGCTTACTTTGCAAGTGGTTGCTTTTGGTGCGTTGAGGCTGTATACGAAAGCGTTAGAGGAGTAGCAGAGTCCATCTCTGGATATAGCGGCGGACATACAAAGAATCCAACATACGAATCCTCTAACACAGGGCGTACTGGACATGCCGAAGCTGTTGCCATCTTTTATGATCCAGATGTAGTTTCATATGAGACCCTAGTTCAAGTTTACTATGCGTCTCAGGATCCTACTCAGGTTAATGGACAAGGACCTGATAGAGGTAGTCAGTATAGATCTATAATCTTCTATGAGAATGAAGAAGAGAAGCAAATAGCTGAGAGCTACAAGGCCAAAGTAGCAGAACAATATGATAAGCCGATTGCAACGGAGATCATGGAGTTCGATCAGTTTTGGATAGGCGAAGACTATCACCAGGACTTTGAAAAATTACATCCTAATCAACCGTATATAAGAGCGGTCTCTAAACCGAGACTCAAGAGATTTCAGGCGAAGCATCCGGAACTACTGAAAGACCAAGATGCACACTGATAAAAAAGAGGAGCCGATTGGCTCCTCTTTTTTTTAATCTGATTTCCTAGCAAATGAAGTTATCAAGCTCGTTTCGAGCTTCTTCTACGGCTGCATCGAACTCGGCGCCTTGACCAAGATCATTTGCACAATCTTCTACAGCTTCTAGTCGCTCAATCCATTCGAGGTATACGTCTCTAACTCGATTACAATTAGAAGTGGAGGGATCCTGACCAAATTGAAATAAGGTCTCAACGAGTTCGTCAGATAATCCTTCAAAAGCAGTAGCTACTGCAGCTTCATCATTACAGTCTGCGCCATCTCCGCCACAGGAGGTTGTGATAAAAGATATGGAAAGGATAAAAGATAAACTAAAAGCGAATTTTTTCATGATGTTGATTTTGTAATTATACCACGAAGATAGATCGGGTATAAAATCAACGCATCACTGTTTTCACTGATTTTTGAAAGGTGTAGAGGGTGTAACTACTTTTTCAAAGTATAAACATACTGCAGATAAGCAGCGTAAGGATTGTCAGACTTAGGGTTTACGTTTAGAAAGATGACATCTACGTCAACCGGCTCATCCTCTTCTTTCTGACTACTATCAAATACAAAGTTGATTGTTCCGATCTCTCCTGGTTCTATTGGTCCTCTCGTCCACTTGGCTGTTGTGCATTCACACGTAGATACAAGATCGATCTCTATAGTATGATCCGTGATATTTGTGAAGGTAAATGCCGAGTCAACTTTAGATCCATGAGTGACTTCTCCTAGGTCGATATTCCAAGTTTCGAATTTTGCTATCTCTCCAGCATCTTGAGAGCATAAAGAAGCCGATAAGAAGAGAAAACAGAAAGTAAGCAGTTTCATAGTATAGTTATGACGTAAAGTTAGGGCCTCAAGTCGCATATATGCTGAGAGTTAACCTCATCTTAACGAGATACTCAGGCTAATATTTACAGAAGTGAAGGACTCCTCTTTGATTATCTGCAGTCCTTAGGGATATGACATACAATCCATGCGCCAAAGAGGATATATCTAATGAGCCTTCTCGATAGGGTAGGACAGCGACGGTCTCCCCAGTGAAGCTGGCTATCTGAATTTCTTTGAAGTCATATTCTCTGCCGCCTTCGAAGTATATGAGGTCCTGACTTGGATTAGGATATATTTTGACAACATCTGACAGATCTAGCTCAACTACGAATGTTGTGGCTTCTAGTAAGATAGTGTCTGGCACTGCCATACATCCTCTACTATCACTGACCTGTAGCGCATAGCGTCCGGGAAATAATAAACTTAGATCTTCATCTTGTGAGAAGTCTTCATCTTCGACCCTCCAAGAATAAGTATAGGGCGGCGTACCTCCTTCTGCATCTATATCGATGGTGCCATCTCCGCTCTCAGCATTGATGGGTCTGATGACCTCCACGATATCAACGTATAAGCTATCTGGTCTTCGCACCTCAAAAGTGACACTATCTGTACATCCCGTATCATCGGTTATGATTGTCTGGTATACTCCCTCTTCGAGATTTTCTTCTATAGGACTCCCATCACTTAACGTAAATGTAAATGGTGGATTAGAACCAGTCGTAGTGATAGCAACAGAGCCAAACTGACTGTCATGGCATGCGAGATTAGTGACATCTATATCGCTATCAATCATGAAGCTATTACGTATGAAGATAGAACAGAGACTTGTATTACCTGATCCATCTGCCGCCTCATACACCTCCATAGATAGACCCTCGGGGAAGCTCATATTACTACCGAGTCCGGATACTAAAGTTATCGAAGTCACTTCGCAGTTATCATCTGCAGAAGGTGCCGGATAACTAAATGGACTGCATGATGTGATGTTAAATGTGTCAGCTACGCAAAAGATAGAAGGTGCTATAGTGTCTGGTAATACTGTAAGGTCTATGGTGGTGCTTTCTTGGAGGTCGTTACTATCTGTCACGGTTACAGAATAAGTACCTGCTATGAGGCTCATAATTCGAGAAGAAGTGTCTCCAGTACTCCAGATGTAAGAGAATGGTGATTGCCCTGCTGTAGGTGTAACTTCGATCTCTCCGTCTTCGGCGCTAGGGCAGCTTGGTTGTACAAGCTCTACAGTCAGATCTAAAGATTGACGGGATTCTTGACTAAGCGTATCGCTGAAGCTGATGATCTGATCGCCAGTTCTTGCTCGATTACCATTGGCAAAGTTGGCTGAACCATATATGATGATATCAGAGTTAGATGCTCCATTGTATTGGAGGTCCAATGTATAGACTAGAGTATCTCCAACAAAGTTGATAGCTGGATCATGCTCGAAGTAAAAACGACCACCGGTAGATGATATGGTGCTGCTCTCACCGGGATTCATCCATAGTTCTACTGGTTCTTCTTCAGCTGTAAGAGCTGTCATTTGCAACCCTCCTCTGGCAGGCGCTCCTTGATCGGCTATAAGTTCTACTCGGATGGGATAGACCTCTCCTCTCACCAACTGATCTGGAAGACCTATCAAATCGATATGCCCATCTATAAGACTGGATTCGGGTAGGTGGCACCCAGATGAGGCGCAAGTTGATTCTCCTGGAGCACCAGTGCGCCCTTGAGGCGGATTCGCCGAAAAGGATAAAAGGAAGAAAAATCCGAGTAATAAACTAACCAGAAGTCTTGCCATAAGACAAAGATACTTAACTCAGCTCTAGGCCGTAATCTCTTTGCCAAAGAGACTATCCACAAAAGCCTCTTTATTAAAGACTTGAAGGTGATCAAGACCTTCTCCGACGCCTATGTACTTGATAGGAATCTTGAATTGATCTGATATACCAATAGCTACACCTCCCTTAGCACTACCATCTAGTTTGGTCAGAGCAAGACATGTGACTTCGGTAGCTGCCGTGAAATTTTTCGCTTGCTCTATAGCATTCTGTCCTGTAGTGGCATCTAAGACGAGCATCACTTCATGAGGAGCGTCAGGCAACTTTTTCTCTATAGAGTTTTTAATCTTGGTGAGCTCCTTCATCAAGTACGTCTTGGTATGAAGTCTGCCTGCAGTGTCGATCAACACGACATCAGCACCTGTGTTAATAGCGTGCTGAGTTGTTTCGTAGGCAACAGCTGCAGGGTCAGTATCCATACCTTTGTTGTAGAAGTCGCAATTCGCTCTCTCCGACCAGATCTTAAGTTGATCTACTGCGGCGGCTCTAAAAGTATCAGCTGCTCCCAGGACGACTTTGTGACCTCTTTGTGAAAACTGATAAGCCAGCTTTCCGATGGTCGTAGTTTTACCTGTTCCATTCACTCCGACGACAAGGATGATATGCGGCTTGTGACTTTGATCAAACGTAAAGTCATCTAATCCCTCTATACTGTTTTCACCAAGGAGGTCTCTGATTACCTTCTTCAGTATCTTATTAAGCTCGCTTGTATTGATGTATTTGTCTTCGGCTACTTTAACCTCGAGCCGCTCTATGATCTTGACTGTCGTGTCAAGCCCTACATCTGATTCGATCAGGATGTACTCTAACTCATCCAGAAAACTCTCATCAACTTTTGATTTGCCGGCGACCGCCTTACTGATCTTATCGAAGATGCCAGTCTTAGTTTTCTCTAGACCAGTGTCTAGATCTTCCTCTTTCTTTTTGGTAAAAAACTTCTTGAAGAAACTCATTCTGGATGTGTCAGATTAAAAAAAGGCTTTCCTTTAAGATTAAAGAAAAGCCCTTCTCAAATAAAATCTCTCTGATTTTCTATTACTTATTAGCCGCTAAATACTCCTTTACTTTGTCTTTGTGAATCATCACTTCCTTGTAAGCGTATTTGCCTGTTGTTGGATTCTTGACGCTCGTTACAACTTTAACGAAGTCTCTTCCTGAACCAGCGTTAGCAGCTCTTTGTCCTACTCTCGAGTTTTTCGATACTTTAGCCATGTTGACTTATTTTTTGTCTACTTAATCTCTTTATGAACAGTGTACTTCTTCAGAATCGGATTATACTTCTTTAGTTCTAATCTATCAGGAGTATTCTTACGATTCTTTTGTGTGACATATCTAGATGTCCCAGGCATACCACTTTCTTTGTGCTCTGTGCACTCTAGTATAACCTGATTTCTATTTCCTTTTGACTTCTTAGCCATGATGTAAAATTATTACTTTTTTGTCAAATCAACGCCAATATTCATCCCCTTAGCTTCACATCTTTTGAGGTACTCATATGCACCTAGCTTGTTGATGTTACGCATAGCAGATGTACTGATCTTAAGTGTTACCCACTTATCTATCTCTGGGATGTAGTACTTCTTCTTCTGAAGATTTGGTTCAAATCTTCTTTTGGTCCTTCTATTAGAGTGGGACACATTGTTACCTGAGATAGGCCTTTTTCCACTAAGTTGACAGATCTTTGACATGTCTATTTATTTATTTTTATCTAAGAGAGATACTTCCTTTTTTCGACCGCACCCCTCACTTTTGTGACCGCGGCAGGATTCGAACCTGCAACCGCCTGATTCGTAGTCAGGTACTCTATCCAGTT
>CAZXIE010000011.1:0-49774 GCA_964640065.1 uncultured Saprospiraceae bacterium | reverse complement strand
TGTCGCCAGAGTTCACAAAATCAAACCAGCCACTTCCTATGGCACCAGCACTGAAGATGCAAAGAGCTAAGGAGCTATATAGGGACCATTTGAGACCTGCTTTGAAAGGACTAATTGAGCTTTCCATACCTACAAGATATACAGAGGACAAAGAAGGATTGGGTTGCTGGTCTAGGTATTAGACCAAAGGCCACTTATAGTCTACTACTGACTTGAGATGATGGACTTACTTCCACTGATAATTCCTATGACCTTGCCAGCTAAGGTCGCTCCTTCAAAAGGACTGTTGACACCTTTGGTTTTTAGATTGTGATAAGACGATTCTACAGTTGGATCAAAGACTGTCAGATGAGCTTTGCTTCCTGTAGATACGGATGGGCAGTCTAGCCCAAGTGCTTCATGAGGACCGACAGAAAGACAGTGTGCCAACCTTTCCACAGGTATAGACGTGGCATACTGCACCAGAGATGAAAAGACAGTTTCTATAGTTGCGGCGCCAGGTTTTGACATCCCAAAAGGTTGGTCTTTCTCTTCCTTTGACAGTGGTCGATGCTGGGAGGTTATAATATTGACCTGCCCTGAAGTGATAGCGCGGACTAGAGCCTTTTTGTCACTGGTAGTTCTTAGTGGAGGAGATACTTTAAGATTCAAATCAAAAGAGGCCACATCACTCTCGTCATATATAAGATTAAGATGAGGGACACTTACAGTTATACGCGAAGTATCTGAAGATTTTTTAATTTCTTGGAGATCTCTGGCGCATGAGATATTATAAATTAGTAATCGTCCATCACTATAATCTCTTGCTTTTATACTTGCTTCTACGTTTCTAATTTCCTTGTGCTCTGGTATTCCTTCAAGTCCCATCATGACACTTGCCTCTCCTTCGTTAACTTCTCCACCTGTATTTTTATAAGCTGGATGTATAAGAAGCCCATCACAGGTCTTTAGATATTGCATAGCTCTAACTAGAAAGTCTTCATCTGTTGCGTCATCATCTCCATCACTAAAAGCTACAGCGCCTGCAGCATGTAGATCAAGTATTTCAGAAAGATCCTTTCCTTTTCCCTCTTTTGATATCGAAGCTATGGGGTGAATTTTTACAACACCACCTTGACTCTGAGATTTCAAAAAATGTAATTGTCCTTTGTTATCGACTACGGGGTCGCTTGTTGAAAAAGGTGCAAGCCCTAGATACCCACCTTTAGCAGCTGCTGCTGTTAGACTATTCAAGTCTTCACGGTATTCGTGCCCAGGCTCGCCGTTATAAGTCCCGATGTCAAGCCATCCTGGGGATACGCACAAATTAGAAGAGGAAACTACTTTAGCTTTTTCTGGAGCGGTGATCTGCTTTGCAATTTTGGTGATCACGCCTTTTTCGATCAGCACATCTTTGACAGTATTGTGATGATTAGATCTTACATCGTAGATATGTGCTTTACGTAGTAATATCATTAGGTTGTCATTTCATCCATCTTATCAGGCCGATCTCAATTAGAAGGAAGAGTAGTGCAAGTATAAGACACCATCTCCATAACTGGATGCCCTCTTGTTTTTCAGTTATAAATCCTCCAAGATTAGCCAGTGCTACCTTATCTATGATCTCTGCTTTCGTACTTATATTTTCTGCCAAGCCTGCCATGTCAGTATAAGTGACATCGGACTCTGTGCGATCGTGATTAAAGGCGAGTCCATCGACTTTCTTGTCATCAACCAAGAGGTCATAAAATCCTGCTTCTGATATCTGCCCTCTTACATCTAGATAGCCTAGTTGGCTAGTAGCTGTAACTCCTGGTATAAACTCTGATCTACCGCGCATCAGATATCTTTCTGCAGAAGCGGATGCTAATGAAGGTAGGGCAATCACGTCATCGTTACCGATGACATAAAACAATGGTTGCCGCGTGCCCTTGCTGACCGCCATCTTATAGAGCATCGGTACGAAGATCTCTGCCTGCCTTACAAGGTCATTAGTATTTACATTAAGTGGAGCTGAGCATAAGTAGACGTTACCTAGCTCCTTCGTATATCTTGTCATGTATGGGCTGCCATCGCGATATCTGAGTAGTCTTTCTCTGGATTGAGTCTGACTGGTCTGAAGTGGATAATTCACTTCAGATGAGGGTAACCGTAGACTACGATTCGTCTGCAGGTATACCTCGCTAAAGATGTAAGACTGCGTATTTAGTTGAGATGTTTCTTTTTTCGCTTTCTGCTGTGCACCTAATTTGTCAACTCGAAGAGTAGACAGCATAGCGTTATAGGAAGTTAGATTAGCATTGAGAGATGGAAATATCAAGAGATTACCCCCGCCACGAACGTACTTGTCGAGTTCGCTGCTCAGGCCACTACTGATATTACTCAAGTCATCGAGGATGATCAGCTCTTGATCTTTCAGCGCTTCATATCTGATATTACTTTTTGGGACTTGAGAAAGCTGGCAGTAAGGGATACTCTCGAAGGCTGCCGCCACATTTACATTCCTTCCACTTTCGTAAATATTCATCACATCTACTCGCTCATCGATGTAGGAGGTGAGGTATAAGTCATTGTCAAATTCTACAGGGTAGTCGTCTATAGAGACCTTCATCTGTTGCCAACCTGTTTGATCGATAGGGATACTCACGGTATCAGATACCACAGTACCAGCAGGTATAGTTAGTGAACCAAGAGGTCTTTCTTGATCATTGAAATCCAATCGAATCTCTATAGCTTGTGTCTGAGTGCCGAAGTTTTCAAAGTTGATGATCAGACGATTGGTTTGATCCTTTATGGCTACCGGTGCTTCCCATTGTGCTCCAGTGATGGCCACGTTAGATTCCTGAACTGCTCTAAATGGTACCAGGGACACATTTACGGAAGTGTCTATAGGAGTCTCAAAGGAAGAGATGTTAGCTTGAAAGTCCGATAGCATATACATGCTATGCACGTGATCTGAAAGTCTGGATCTCACTCGGTCTGCAACTTGAGAAACCGCCTCAAGGTGATTAACTGCTGGAGTATTATTCACCTCATCTATGAAGTCGAGTGCTGTCTTTTGATCTACATATCGCTGATGCTTCGCTTCAAGATCGTGGGTAAGGATGAGGTATCGATCGCTCTCATCATAAGAAGATACGATCTCTCGTGCACGATCTTTGACAAGAGTAAGTAGAGGCACTTCCGCATCTCTAGCCTGCATAGACCAAGAGTTATCGATAAATATCTCAACTGCATTATTTCTCTCATCGACTGCCTCACCAGACTTAATCAAGGGCTGAGCAAAAGCAAATATCAGCATAGCCAGAGCAGCACATCTAGCAAGCAAGATCAGCAGACTCTTCAGTCTACTTCTTGTACTGGTCTCCTCTTTTAGCTCTTTGAGTAGGTGTACATTAGTAAAGTATACCTTCTTAAATCGTCGAAAGTGAAAAAGGTGAATGATAACAGGGATAGCGAGTGCACCAAGGGCCCACAAAAAGGTCGGGTATAAAAACTGCATCTGCGCGCAAAATTATACAATTATCACGTAAGATGGCGATCTGATATCTCGTCCTGTAGACAAGTCATAAGGATTGTTTTACCTTCCGCAAGCTAAATAAAAACTATACCCGTGATGAAGTTCACTTTACCAGTAGATTTCAAAGCATTCTTCATGCTTTTCTTGGCTCTTGGAGGCGCTATGGCTATCTCCGCTCAAGACATTGATTTTAGTCAGTGGGAGCAAATCAAACCTAGAAATGTAGGCCCAGCAGGTATGAGTGGTCGTGTTACCGCCATCGACGTAGATCTCACAGATCGCGACCGCATCTATGTAGGTACTGCATCTGGAGGCGTCTGGCTATCAGAAAATGGAGGAATCACATGGGCGCCCATCTTTGACGATGTACCCGTCCTTTCCATAGGAGCTATCAAGATTAATCCAGCGAACACCAGTGAGGTCTGGGTGGGTACTGGTGAGGGTAATCCTCGGAACTCGCAGAATAGTGGGGCAGGAGTCTATCGATCACTTGACAAAGGCAAGACTTGGCAGTTTATGGGACTTAAAGACACGAGAGTCATCCATCGGATCCTCATCGACCCAACTGAATCAGGTACTGTCTTCGTAGGTGCTCAAGGAAGCCAATGGGGTGATAGCGAAGACAGAGGTGTCTATAAGACTACAGATGGCGGAAAGACTTGGGATAAAGTGCTTTATGTCAATGATAAGACCGGTATCGGAGAGATGGTGATGGATCCACAAAATCCGAAGAAGATCATCGCAGCGATGTGGGAGTTTTATAGGCGACCTTGGTATTCATATAGCGGAGGCGAAGGATCGGGTCTGTATATCACTTATGACGGAGGAGAGAATTGGACAGAAATTACCTCTGAAGATGGGCTACCTGAAGGAGACTTAGGTCGGATAGGGTTGACTATATCAGCATCTAATAATGATATCGTATACGCCCTTGTAGAAGCTAAAGAGAATGCCCTCTATAAGTCAACAGATGGGGGTAGCAAATGGACAAAGATATCTACAGACGATCTGATCGGTAATCGACCTTTTTACTATGCAGAGATCTATGTAGACCCCCATAATCCAGATCGTCTTTATTCGCTCTGGTCGTATGTGTCTCGAAGTGAAGATGGCGGAAAGACCTGGAAGGTGATCGCCGATTATGGCAATAACGTACACCCTGACCATCATGCCTTTTGGATAGATCCCGATGATCCGAGTTATGTCATCGATGGAAATGATGGAGGGATGAATTTTTCTGAAGACTATGGCGATACTTGGCGCTTCGTAGCTAATCTACCAGTTGGGCAGTTTTATCATGTGGATGTAGATGACGACTTTCCATATAACATCTATGGTGGCATGCAAGACAATGGTTCTTGGGTTGGTCCAGCTTTTGTGCCACGAAGTGGAGGCATCACCAACTATGATTGGCAAGAAGTCTACTTTGGAGATGGCTTTGATGTGGCTCCAAAACCTGGCGACAACAGATATGTATATGCGATGTCTCAAGGAGGTAACCTAGGTGTCGTGGATAAGGAAACTGGAGCCACGAAGTTTTTAAAGCCTAACAATGCTGATACTACTCAACTCCGATACAATTGGAATGCAGCTCTGGCACTTGAGCCAGAAAATGATTGTGGTATCTACTATGGTAGCCAGTTTGTTCACTACAGTGATGATTGTGGAGTGAGCTGGGATATCATCTCACCGGACCTTACGACTAACGATACAAGCAAGCATCACCAAGATATCAGTGGAGGTCTTACGATCGACGCTACTAATGCTGAAAACAACAACTGTATACTTTCTATAGCACCAAGCCCTGTAGATCCTAATGTAATCTGGGTGGGTACAGATGATGGGAAACTACATGTGACTACAGATAAAGGAAAAAACTGGACGGATCTATCTAACAGACTTCCTGGAGCACCTGAGTTTGGGTTTATACCACAGATAGAAGTGAATACGCTCAATGCGGGTGTAGCCTGGGTCGTAGTGAATAACTACCGACTCAACGATTGGTCAGCATATCTCTATCATACTAGTGACTATGGGGCAACCTGGCGGCGAGTTGTCGACGATAGTGACGTCACGAGTTTTGTAACCTCAGTTGTGCAAGATGAAGAAGAACCTAACCTTGTTTTTCTAGGTACTGATGCAGGGCTCTATGTTTCATTTGATAAAGGAGGAGAGTGGCAGAAGTGGGATCAGGGTTTTCCTGCTGTTCAGATCAGAGACATGAAAATCCAGAAGCGTCATGGTGATCTTGTACTTGGCACATTTGGAAGAGCGTTTTGGGTGATAGATGATCTCGGACCTTTTCGTGCCTTCGCAAAGGAATCTTTTGTTGGAGAAGACTTCAAAGTCTTATCTGCGAGTGATGGCTATCTAGCCGAGCGCAGATCCTATCAAGGGATTAGGTTTATAGGTCAAGCCGAATATCAAGGAGATAATCGGGGTACTGGCGCTATGTATTCTATCTGGATTAAACCTGACAAGAAGGATGAGATGAAAAAGAAGAAGGGTGAGAAGAAAGAGGAAGAGAAGAAGAAAGGTGAAGAGAAAGGCAAGAAGGACAAGAAGAACAAACTAACCTTTAATATCATCAATAGCTCCGGTGATACTATTAGAACTTTCTCCAGACCAGTGAAGGAAAAAGGACTCATCAGAACGTCTTGGAATCTAAGTACTGATGGAGTAAGATTTCCTTCTCGCCAAGAAGTGAAAGAAGATAGTGACCTCCCTGGTGGAGAAAGAGTTTTACCAGGAGAGTATACAACAGTGATAAGCTACAAAGATTATAAAGACAGCATCAAGACAGTAGTTCATATCGATCCGCGACTTGAGCTATCAGAAAGCAATAGAAAAGCCATGCTAAGTAGTGCTGAAGATTACCAAGAGATAATCAGTAAGGCCACAGCTTCTTTTGAAAAGCTGATGAAGGCTAAAAAGTCGATGACGTTAGTAGAGAAACTCACCGAGACTTTAAGTGATACAACGAAGACCTTTGTAGGTGATCTTACTAAAGAAGAAAAAAAGAAGATCGAAGAACTAGAGCTACTCTTCTTTGATAAAGAGGGACTCAAGGGTATCCAGCGTAATCCATCTACTTTGAGTGCACAGCTGCGTGGCGCTGGGAGATATATTCGATCTGCATATGGCGCTGTAGGGCCTAATGGTCAGATCGCCGTAGACAAAGCAACCTCCGAAACGAATAAAGTCACGGCTAAGGTAGAAGAGTACTTATCTGGAGATTGGAAAAAATACCAAGCTAAAATCAATGAGGTTGATTTTAAGATTTTTGATGAAGACTGATAGTTAATAAAATGAAAAGATTACTTCTGACAGGTGAATATGTCAGGAAGGTGATTTATACTGTGCATTGATAATTACATGATTCCCATGAATAAGCTTGTTGCAAGATTGGCGTTCGTCATATCGATACTTGTCTTAACTGTTCTTTCCTGTAAGGATACAACAGACCTAACTCCTAATACCACAGCCCAAACCAGTGAATATGCTGTCCCGGCGCCACCATCAGTTCCTATTGGAAAGAATATTGACATCGTCAGTGTGATGGCATCTAAAGGTGGGAAGCTTGGGAATATAGCATCCTATATGACCGATTTGGATATAGCAGAGGCTACAGGTAAACCTCGAAACGAGATCGTTTTTAACGATGCTTCGAAGAAAGGATCAGACCCTCAACATACATCGGGCTTCTATAAATGGGAAGATTTTGATGTGCGAGGTGCAGGTATCTTTGTACAGGTTTTTAAAAACCCGTTCCCTGATGACATCCCTGATTATATTTCCCGGTTTGTTGAGCAAAAGAGAACTTCAGGGGAAAAAGATTACGAAGGGGTGGCTACATTATTTCAGAAGTTAGATTGGGGAGATGCAGGATGTTATGATCCTGAGTCTGCCAAATACTTTTGGAGCCTAGGTAATGAAGTGGCCTTTCAGATAGCTTTTAATACGAGCTATAGCCACGAAGAACAGCTGAAGATTGCGACTACATTGGCAGAACGATTGACCAGAAATTTTGCTAAAATCTGATCTAACTACTCCAACGCATACCACACTCCCCACCAATGACTGATAGCTCCACCTAGGACAAAGAGATGCCAGATGGGATGGTGATACTTGAAAGACTTACGGACATAGAATAATACTCCCACGAGGTACATCAAGCCGCCTATCACGATCAGGGTTACGACACGCACAGGTAGCAGTGGAAAGAAACTCCGTGATACCCATAGGATACTTCCTCCCATCAAGACATAAGTGATGGTCGAGAGATTCTGATACTTCCCTGTTGCAAATGATTTGAAGATCGTCCCGCAAAGCACCAGTGCCCACATGAATCCTAAGAGGATCAGCCCTTGACGATTTCTAAAGTAGATGAGGATAAAGGGAGTATACGACCCAGCTATCATGAAGTAGATGCTGATATGGTCGGCCTTCCTAAGAAGCCACTTCAGTTGGGTGTCCTTGATGGCATGGTACATCGTCGACGTCGTAAAGGTCATCAAGAATCCAGACAGAAAGACTACGGTGCCTAGAAGCCCCTCTTCGCTAAAAGATCGAGCTTTTGGTATGATCCAGATCGAAGTTAAGATCACATATATCACACCTAGTGCATGAGTATATACATTGAGCCTCTCTATCTCCGGAGGATAATTAGATAGTCGTATGTTCTTATCGATCTAGCTTGGATCTTGTCTTTCGAAGACTCTTTGTAAGAGTGGTGTTACACGCTGCGATATATCAGTTCTTATACCAAGTTCTTTTACGGCCACAAGAGCGAACAAGCCCTTCAAAGCTTCATGCACTACATAGTCATCTAGATCAGGGTTGACATCATCGAGTAGAGGGATCTTGTTATAAGTATCCATCGCATCTCCCCAATAGTCGACAGCGTTAAACTTGTTAAGAGAAGTCAAGACCACAGGTTGAAATCTATCGTATAAAGTTTGATAAGTCTGATTGTTCAGGTAGTTAGTTGCTGCATCTTTCTCACCTGTTAGGATGCCAAGAGCGTCAGTGATGGACATGCCTTTTATGGCATCTAAGAAGATAGGACCAACGCTTTTTGCGGCATCTTCTGCACCTCGATTGATCTTCTCAAGAGCGATCTCCTCGAAGTTTTTAAAACCTGGGATAAACTTGAGCTTGTCCGTAACTTTTCTTGCTTCTTCAGGTAAGAGTATCTTATAAGCAGACTTGTAGTAACCATCTGTTGCTGATAGAAAACTTACAGCTTCATCGGTGCCAAGATTTAAAGCTTCCTTTAGACCGTTTGAGATGTCAGCATTGCTTAGAGGTACTTCTATAAGATCTTGTAGTGATGCTGGACAACCCATAAGTATGAGGGTAAACAGTGCAGCTGTGATATTTCTGATAAGTAACATGAGTATAATTTATATGCGTAGAACGTCAGAACTACGATCCGCAATGTTTAGATGGCGTTAATCTTTTTGAGACAGACCTACATCGATATCTCTATGACAGACTTGTCAACCTTCCCTCCTAATGGCGGATTGAGTTTTTGGAGCACCACCTTTACCGTCTTTACTTTTTTATGGTTCTCTTTGATTTCTTGAGCGATGTCATAGGCAAGAGACTCGAGGAGTTTGTATTTCATCCCCATGTACTTTTTACAAATCTGATAGAGGTCTTCATAGTTCACGGTCTCGTCGATCTGATCGTGAGGATCACCATCGATATGAACCTCCGTATCGATGTCCACGACATAGTTACTACCGATCCTCCGCTCGAAGTCATAGTAACCATGAAAAGCATAAAACTTCATCCCATGAAGCGCCACCTTAGTTTTCATATCTCGGTTTGAGGGCGCCAATATACTGTATTTGCGGAAGTGCTTATTATGCTGTTATCATTCAGACTATTCCTATTTTGTTATTTCACTTTCGTAAATATTTTATGTCAGATCACAAAACTTATCTCACTGCAGTAGTACCACAACTCCTATCTCAGTTAACGACATCTCATGAGCCGTCTTTTGGCGTCATGACGCCTCAGCATATGGTCGAACATCTGATATGGGCGACTAAGTCGAGTATCAAGGATTATGGTCCAGTGCCGGCTGAACTCTCTGAGGGACAACGGAAGTTCATGAAGTTTGTAGAAGGAGGAGCTAACTTCAAAGTGTTTCCTCCAAAGAAAACGAGGGAAGAACTAGATCCTCCAAGACTAGCGGATCTTTCAGCGGCGATAGAGGTTGTACCTGAGGCTATCAGCCGTATCTATCAGCACGACGCTAGTCACATCTTCTATAATCCGATGATGGGTAAATTTTCTATGGAGCAAATAGAATTTCTCATTGCCAGGCACTTTGCTTGGCATCTCGAAAAGCAGTTTGGTCTAAAAGTTTCAGTGTAGACTGATATACCGTCTATTGGTTTTCTTGGATAGTGCTATCAAAGATGATAGTAGCAAAGCGCTCGGCAGTAATAAATCCCCAAGCAAGCTCCTCATATCCTTCAGTTAAGGCTGCTGGATCCATCGTCTCTTTTGTGCCGCCATCTGCTACGAACTTAGTGATGCGATCAGACATCACTGAGAGAAACTTCTCATAGCTAACAAGATCTTGATAAGTAGCCATCGGGCCGTGTCCGGGTATGATCTGAGTATCTTCATCGGCGAGCAAAAGTGCCGTCTGAGCGGCAACTAAAGCACCACTTAAAGATCCTCCACTAGATATATCTATAAAAGGAAATCTCTGATTAAAGAAGCAATCTCCCATATGGAGTACGTTGCTCTCAGGAAGAAAGACGAAAGAGTCTCCATCTGTATGCGCATTATGTACATGTTTCACGATGATGGGCTCATTAAGAAAGTGAATCTCCATGCCTTCCTGATAGGTGATCACCGGTAGAGCGACCTCAGGAGCAGGAGGTTGTACTTGTCCACTTCTCTTGACAGGAGTAGACATCCGCTTTCTTACATTTTCATGGGCGATGATCATAGCACCGGCGTTGCCAAAGTTCTCATTGCCTCCTGTATGATCGCCATGCCAATGAGTGTTGATGAGACGTGTGGTCTTTCCACCTGATAGTTCATTGATCTTAGCCATCAGTTTTTCTGATAAAGGGCCAAATTGATCATCGATCATCAGTACTTCATCATCACTTATGAGGATACCAACATTGCCACCTGCTCCTTCCAGCATATAGATGTGGTCAGTTAGCTTGTGATGTTTAATCTCGACATCATCAAATCTCCCTTGAGAGAAAAGAACAGATGCGGATAAGAAGAGTAGTAAAAAGTTGAAGATCTTCATAAGTCTGAGTTAGTAGTACAAGATATACTTACAACAAAGTAAAAAAAAGGTTGTCTGTAAGAAAGGGATTTACGTTAAGTGACGATCTTCTTAGCCATCTTCATCGGCACAGCGACACATTTTTTCTCCATGTAGTCTGCTATCTCCGAGATGAGCTCTTGTGCTTCGGGAGAAAGACTTTCGATCTTGTCCTTGTAGACTTTGTTAAGCGCACGATCTTTCACCTTATGGATTTGAGTAGGCAGATCACTGAGAGCTCTCTCGACTCGACGGCGATCGTACATCTTTTTCCACTCGTCGAGATGCTGAGAGATGATGATCCTAGCAGCTGAGATATTACCACTTCTGAACTCCAAGTTCTTTTCAGCCAGAGATCTGATACTATCTATCGAGATGTAATCTACACTATCAAGCTCTGCCACATCCTTGTGGACGTTATGTGGTATCGAAAGATCCACTAGTAACTTGCTCTCCTTGACCTTGTTGATGCTATCATAGACATCGTTAGTGATGATCGGATCCTGAGATGCCGTACATGCGAATACACATGCAAATGAATCAGCGTGCTCTTCAAGGCTCCCTAGATATCGTGCTTGAGCTTCTAACTCAGAACTGAGCTTCTCGGCATTGTCCAGAGATCGATTATAGATCACCAGGTTGTCATACCCGTGCTTCCTTAGAAATCTTCCGATCGTACTATTAGTCTCACCAGCTCCGATCAGTAAGATTTGCTCTTCCTTCGAGATGCCTCTCTTTAGAAATTCTTGTACAGCCAAGGAGGCAACTGAGACGGGTTTCGCACCTATGGCAGTGTTCGTATACACATCTTTTGCAGCTCTGACGACTGCGTTATCGACGATACGGAGGAAGTCCCCGGCTAGTCCAGTTTTTCTTGCGAATTCGTACGCTTCTCTTACTTGCCTGAAGATCTCTCTTTCTCCTACGACAAGTGAGTCGATAGAAGAAGCTACATCCATCAGATGCTTGACGGCATCTGCGCCATGATGGGTCTTGATGATCTTCCCGATGTCAGTCGTCTGCTTCTGACCAAGAGAAGGATTCACACTTTTGAAGAACGTGATGATGTCCTTGTCTTCTATATCCTGCGCACCGTAGAAGAAGTAGATCACTCGATTACAAGTAGAGATGTACATCACCTCATCCTGATCAAATTCCTTCTTAAGTGAATCCAGTTTTGACGCCAGCTCATCATCACTTTTATGTCTGATCAAAAAGTGTTCGAGATCCTCGGTGTTGAGGACCTTATGATTAACAGTTATGAGCTTGTAGTGGGCTATCATGATACGCTGCCAAAGATAGATTGATTAAGATTTGGGATTGTCATCGGTATGTCATTACCACTTGTGTAAATGTCTTTTTTCTCGCTATCTTCCCACCGTATGAAAGCAAAAAGACATGACAAATGGATCTAAGGAAGTAAAGTCAATCATTGCTCACTTCTATAGATGGGAAAAAGAAACTCCTGATGCTACGTTTTTAAGACAGCCATATGGCGATCAGTGGAAAGTTACAACATATGCAGAAGCGGGACAAGAAGCTCGAAAAATAACGACAGCTCTCAAAGAGTTGGGTCTACATCAAGGTGATCACATCGGTATACTTTCTAAAAACTGCATGCACTGGGTGATAGCTGATCTGGCGATTATGATGGGAGGTTTTGTATCAGTACCCTTTTATGCCAGTCTACCGAAAAAGAAACTTGAGAATGTTATAGAACTCAGTGATATCAAAGCTCTGTTCATCGGCAAGTTAGATAAGTGGGGCGATAAAGGTGATAACCTTGCAGAAGACTTGGTCTGTATCAGATTTCCTCAGTACCCAGATAACGCTGAGATCACTAATGCCCATGACTGGGAAGCGTTGATTGAGGCGTATCCACCGATGGAAGGGACACCGACACCTAACCTTGATGACCTCTGGACGATCAAGTTTACATCTGGTACTACGGGGACGCCGAAGGGTGTGATGCACGTGCATCGGACACCAGTACAGATCATGCATGATGAATATCAGACTAATTGGATTGGACTAAGCAAGCTCAAGGAAAACAGATACTTTTCTTTTCTTCCGCTTAATCACGTAGGAGAGAGAATTGGTGTGGAGTTGCCATGTATCTATCAAGGGGGAAGTATATCATTCGCAGAGTCGCTAGATACCTTTGCACAGAATATCAGAGAGACTCAACCTACCACCATATTTGCAGTGCCGAGGATATGGACTAAGTTTTATCATGGTGTGGTCGCACAGATGGGAGCGAAGAAACTAGATAGGATGCTTAGTATCCCGATCGTCTCGACCATGGTGAAGAAAAAGATCAAAAAAGCTCTAGGGCTAGGCTCCGTACAGATAGCTGCTACTGGGGCAGCCATCACCCCTGAGTATCTCAAAAACTGGTATAAAAAACTAGGTATACACCTGATCGAAGCTTATGGTATGACTGAAGTATGCGGCTCGATGACGAATAGCCCCATGCTTGATGCACCACCTGATTGCGTTGGCAAAGCCATACCAACAGGAGAAGTAAAGATCCATCCAGATACAGGAGAGATCCTTATGAAGACTCCCTACATGATGACTGGTTACTATAAAAATCCGGAGAAGACCGCTGAAGTCTTGATCGACGGATGGATGCATAGTGGTGACCGAGGTACGATCGATGATCAAGGCTTTGTGAGAGTTATCGGCAGAGTGAAAGATGCATTCAAGACCTCTAAAGGCAGTTATGTGACGCCTAATCCGATGGAAGAAGTACTCTCGAACAATGACTACATAGAACAATGTTGTGTGGCAGGACTTGGTATACCGCAGCCGATCTGTTTAGTGAATCTCTCAGAGCAAAGCGAGAAAGCAGATCAAGCAACTATCGCCGGATCCTTGCGAGCTGATGTAGAAAAACTTAACAAAACACTGTCTAATTACGAGAAGATATCTACAGTCATTGTCACTAACGAAACGTGGTCAGAATCTAATGACATGCTGACTCCAACTCTGAAAGTGAGAAGAGGAAAACTCGACGACGTCTATGGTAAAGAGTATTTGGATTGGCACTCGAGTAGTGACGATATCATCTGGCAGTAATCCTTATGGCATATGATCAATGTGTCGTGTACCTTAGCGTACGAATCATGAAAAACAGCTTGGACAAATCTTTTCTTTCGGTGTTATTTATCTTGCTAACCTGTGGGTTCGTACAGGCACAGGAGGTTACCTACCAATTTGAAAAAGTAGAAGTTAGCATCACAGGTACATCCACACTACATGATTGGACCGTCACCGCATCGGAGGTGATCGACCATCCGACGGACTTAGCACTAACAGAGGCAGGGGGAGAGATCAGTGATTTTTCTTTCCAAGTATCAGTTGCTTCTATGGATGGAGGAAGAGGACCATCTATGAATGATAAGATCAAAAAAGCACTTCAGGCTGATGAGCATCCTTATGTTTCATTTCGGCAGACCGCGGCTTCCGTGTTAGATCTAGCAACTGAAAGCTTTCAAGCTGAAGGAGAACTAACGATGGCTGGTATAACAAAGCCATATTCGATCCAAGTACAAACAGAGCTTGATGCTGATCGACTAGAGTTCACGGGTCAGCAGTCTTTATTACTTAGCGACTTTGGGATCGATGCCCCATCCGCGATGTTTGGACAAATTCAGACTGGAGATGAAGTCGTAGTACACTTTACCTATACCTATAAAAGACCATGAAGATTAGAAGTGTCTTGTTATGTATCATGATAAGTTTTTGGTCTTGTAGCACTCAGCAAGATGTAGTTTCTTCTGCACCTGCGCCTAAAGAAATGCAGCCTAAAGATGTCACCCATACATTGCCAGGGACCGATGTCTCTTTCGATATGGTTTATATACCTGCAGGATCATTTATGATGGGCAGTAAAGAGGGCGCAACTGAAGTACAAGAAGATGAAATACCGCAGCATGAAGTAAGTGTAGCTTCTTTCTGGATGGGTAAGTATGAAGTGGCATTCGAAGAGTATATGGTCTTAAGAGAGAAGGAATTAGATCTTCCTTCTGAAGACCAACCAACTTGGGATGCCGATGCCATCGCTCGCCCAAGTCCTCCTTATGAAGACCCCACTTTTGGCATGGGGAAAGATGGATTTCCAGCAGTTAGCATGACACAGTTCGCTGCACTCCAATATTGCAAATGGTTATCTGAAAAGTCTGGCACCTTTTATAGACTGCCGACCGAAGCAGAGTGGGAGTATGCCTGTAAGGCTGGCAAGGATGCAACCTACTACTGGGGGGAGGATGCAAGCCAACTTGATACACATGCTTGGTACTATGATAACAGCACCGAGAAGTATCATCCTCGTGGTTCTAAACTCCCTAATCCATGGGGACTCTACGATATGCTTGGTAACGTGTCCGAGTGGACACTTGACCAATATGAGAAGGATGCATACACTGAGATGGCTACTACTATGACAGAAGAAATTAACCCTTGGATACGCCCGACAAAACTTCACCCAAGATCAGTTCGCGGAGGATCTTGGGATGACCGTGCTGATCAGCAACGATGCACCTGCCGCATAGAATCCAGTCGTAGATGGAAAGAGCGAGATCCGCAGATCCCTAAAAGTTTTTGGTGGAACACCGATAGTCCTTTCGTGGGCTTTCGGATTATCAGTCCTGTCGATCAACCTAGTCAAGAAGAGCAAGATGCATTCTGGGATCTAGTCCTAGGTGGATGAGATTCTTCTGCTCACTTCTTTTTTTTATATCGCTTTCGCAAATATCTCTTTCAAGTCAGAACCGAGGTCCAAGTCTTGAGCAATACTCCTTTACAACTCAAGCGATGGGGACAACTTGGCATCTCACCTTCTTTTGTGATGATGCTGAGCTAGCAGATACTATGGCCGATAAATGTTGGTCCAAGTTGGACAGCCTCAATATGATCTTGAGCGACTATGATAAAGACAGTGAGTTATCTCAGTTATCGCTCACCTCAGGATCAGGAAGATGGGTGCAAGTGTCAGATGCCATATGGGAGATACTCACTTTTTCTGATGAGCTATCGCAAGAAAGTCAAGGAGCTTTTGATATTACTATCGGCCCACTATCTAAGATCTGGCGGAGAGCCATAAGAAGAGGAGAATATCCAGATGAGATACATCTCTCGGCTGCTAAGGCCAAAGTTGGTTTCAACTTAATAGATTATGATCGTGAAGAGCAAGCTGTAAGGCTGAATCAAGAAGGCATGAGATTAGATCTTGGAGGCATAGCCAAGGGTTATGCCATAGGTGAACTCTACGCTTTTTTGGAAGAGCATGGGATAGCAAGTGCTTTAGTGGATGGAGGAGGAGACATGATGATCGGCTACCCCAAACCTGATGGGTCATCATGGTCTATAAGGATCCAAGGAAGGGATCAAGCCTTTCAACTACACCAACAAGCTATCGCTTGCTCAGGCTCTACCTACCAAAAATTAGATCACAAAGGACAGAGCTTTTCTCATATCGTAGATCCCAAAACTGGTCTAGGTATGCAAAATCTTTCATCAGTCTGCATCGTAGCAAAAGATGCGATGGTCGCCGATGCGTTAGCTTCAACGTTAAGCATCGTACATGAGATAGACGAATTAATACTCAAGTACTACGAAGCCCACGTGGTTTACATGGATGAAACTTCGATCAAATAGTACTAGCAATTATCACCGCTACTTTTTAACTTACAGAGGTAATAACGATATAATCATGTCACATTCAAGAAGAGAATTCGTAAAAAAGTCTGGTTCAGCTATGCTGGCCTCCACACTAGGTTTTAATATTATCACCGCCCAAGGTTATAAACACAAGATCAATAGTGATACACTTAAAGTTGGTCTTATAGGATGTGGTGGTCGAGGCACTGGTGCCGCACTACAAGCCACCTTGGCAGACCCCAATGTGGTGTTGACATGTATGGCAGACATCTTCAAAGATGAATTAGAAAAGAGTCATAAAAACCTAGTAGCTGAAAATCCTGATAAGATACTCGTCGATGAAGGACACAAGTTTGTAGGATGGGATGCCTACAAGAAAATTATAGATTCTGATGTAGATGTGGTCATCCTGACTACGCCACCAAGCTTTAGACCTGCTCATCTAGAAGCAGCGATAGAAGCTGGGAAGCACGTCTTCTGTGAGAAGCCAGTTGCTGTAGATGCACCTGGTATCCGCAGAGTATTAGCTTCAGCGAAAAAAGCAAAAGAAAAAGGACTATCACTGATGTCTGGATTTTGCTGGAGGCATGATATACCCAAGCAAGACACATATAAGCGCATATTAGACGGAGCCATTGGTGATGTCGTAAGTATCTATAATACTTATAACACAGGAGCACTTTGGTACAAGGACCGAAAAGAAGAATGGACAGATACTGAGACGATGATGCGTAACTGGTTATACTTTAACTGGCTCTCTGGAGATCACATAGCAGAGCAAGCAGTGCATAGTTTAGATCTCATGTCATGGGCATATGGCGATAGGCTACCACTGACAGTAAGTGGTACTGGAGGAAGGCAAAGTAGGACGGAAGATAGATTTGGTAATGTCTATGATCACTTTGCACTTGTGTATGATTATGGAGAAGGTAATATGGGCTATCACTTTAGTAGACAGCAAAAAGGAACGAGTCGTGCTTATGATATCAGTATGATGGGCAACAAGGGTCGTGCCTATATCAACGTATCGAAAGACCATAAGATCATGAATGACAATCCTTGGCAGTGGGAAGGAAAGTGGTCTAACATGTATCAGAATGAACACAACACACTATTCGCTGGTATACGATCTGGTAACGTCTTTAACGACGGAGAACTGATGGCTAATAGCACTATGCTTGCTATCATTGGGCGTATGGTTGCCTATACTGGAGAAACACTCACTTGGGATCAAGCTATGAGTAGTGAAGAAATACTAGGCCCAAGTATCGACCAATATAATTGGGAGATGGATTGGCCTTTAGCGGCTGTAGCACAACCTGGTATTACTAAGTTTACCTAGTAGAGTACTATATGAACAGAAGGAAGTTTGTGAGCCAAGGCATCGGTGCTGTCTGCCTGGCATCATCTGGTATGGGAAGCATCATAGCATGCGATAATAATATCATCTCAGTCCCCTTAACTAAGAAGAGTCTGAAGTGGGGTATGATCAAAGAGAATCTTTCAGTGCTAGAGAAATTTAGACTTGTTAAAGAATTAGGCTTTGACGGGATTGAGTTGGATAGCCCCAATGACCTAGACATCTCTGAAGTCATGCAAGCTATGGAGGACACGGGACTAAAGGTGCCCGGCCTTGTAAATTCTATCCATTGGAAAAAACCTTTTTCGCATCCAGATCCTGTTGTCAGAAAAGAGTGTGGAGATGCGATGAAAGATGCATTTGCACTTTGCAGTAAACTTGGAGGAGATACGGTACTTTTAGTGCCGGCTGTTGTCAAAAAGGAAGTCTCCTACGATGATGCTTGGGATAGATCTACAGAAGAAATTAGAAAATTACTTCCTTATGCGGAAGAGCATGGAGTCGGTATAGCTATAGAGAATGTCTGGAATAACTTCTTAGTTAGCCCGATAGAAGCTCGACATTATATCGATCAGTTCGAAAGTGATCGAGTAGGGTGGTACATGGATATCGGTAATGTAATTAAATATGGCTTTCCAGAACAATGGATCCGGATACTGGGTAAGCGCGTCAAGAAAATTGATATCAAAGACTATAGCACGGATTTAGCTGCTGAGAAAGGAGTTTGGAAAGGATTTGAAGCGAAGTTAGGTGAGGGAAGTGTAGATTGGACAGCAGTTAATCAGGCACTATCCGATATAGGATATAGTGGATGGGGATCCGCAGAAGTAAGAGGGGGAGATAGAGAAAGACTTACAGAAATATCTGCTCGAATGGATAAGCTCTACGCAGCTTGATTACTCACCTGTGCCTTGTCTTTTTGAATTAAGCTAAGGACTACAAGGATTACAAAAGGAGGGGCTATCTGTAACAAAGATCTATGGATGGTCATTTGATTTTCTAAGAATCTATAAGCTCCTGTTGATGTAAATATAAAGGTCATCATTGTAATTAGAATAAAGCAACTGATAGCAAGAGGTAATAACACTTTGCTTTTTACAATGCGCTTTATACAGACGATGATAGTGATCGTAAAAAACAACCAAAGTATACTCGAAGAAGGCGAGTTAAATACAGCCGTGGCCATTTTAGAAATAGCTCCTTCCACATAGCCTAAGCCTTGCTGAGTCGGTATAGTAAAGCCCACGCCTTTCATTAATTTGAAAAGTATCCATGGTAGCATGGTGACGATCCAAGTGGCGTTAAACAAGAAGAAGTCTTTAGTGCGATTCTGTATAGGACGAGACTTTTCTAAAAATAATTTGACAGCCAGGCAGCTAATCATACATGGCACAAATATGACTAGCCCTTCATTTTTGCTCCATATCATAGCAGCACTAAGTAAACCGGCAAGGATGTATTTATTTTGGAATATGGCATACAGGCCCAAAAGAAGATATGCTTGGATGTAAATCTCCGCATACCCAGCTGTAGCATGCCAAGTCTGAAGTGGTATGCCTGCTATGATCGCTGCTCCGAGTAAGCCTAGCCATAACTTACCTGAGTACTCTTTAATCCAATAAGTAGTAAGTATCAAGATAATCATCCAAAGGATGAATCCATCTACCCGCTCTAGACCTGCATCATGTCTGCCTAAGAGAGCTGCATTTACAGCACGCCATATGCTTGCAAAGAGTGGATACTGCTCATGTCCAAAAGCTTTCCCCATAAAATAAATAGACGCTGGATCCCAAGACCAGTTAACACCATCAAGGAGAGCTTTCCCCCTTCCTGACCAGTGGTTAAGTGTATCGTCAAAATAAACAGGTAATTTGGATAAACTGTAAAGACTCCAGATGGCTTTTTCGGCTATGAATATGAAGATAATTCCTTCTAAAAAAGATGGTCGTCTAGAAGCTAAAGCGACGGTTAATTTTTGTTCATGATTAGAAAAAAAGAAACTATAAACTACTGCTCCTGCCGCGAGGATAGCGATAATTAGAAAGCTATGAAAAACGGATAGTCCAAGAAGAAGCAAAAGCCAGATGACAAGAGTTTCAAGGAACATGCCTAGAGCAATAGCAATAGCCAAGTTTTTTGCATTAATTGTTCTTAGTCCAAAAAGCTTGATGATGGATAACCCCAATGAAGCATTAACAGCTAGATGTATGAATAGAATGATGTACTCCACTATTATCTATTCTTTACTAAGTGATAAGGTCCTTCTGTGAGCACTACTTGTCTCTTCCTAGGCTGAGTTGTAATAGTGTATTGAGCATTTTTTTCCTCTTCGCTTTTTCGAGGATAGTAAGTTAGATCTGCTAATTCATAAGTGCAATAAGAATTAAGAAAGCCTGATAATTGTTCTTTTGTCCATGATCCATCGGGTCCGATAATTTCTCGTGCCTTAGGAAGGAAATTTTGTAAATCTTGCAAAATGGGTATGTGCCAATCATTATCTGATATTTCGTTCATCACTTCCCATCGGTTATATCCTGATCTAAGATCGTAAGCTCCCCATGCCACACAAAATCCAATAAGTAGCGCCAGGTCCCATCTCCGCTTAAATGCATAGATGAGCATCGCTACTATAGTCATCAATCCTGCACATATCCAGCGAAATGGTGTGCCATGCAAGAAGTATGCACCACTAAAGTTGACACTACCAGGACTGAGTGGGAATTTGGTTAAGAATGACGACCAGATATCGCTAACTCCAACTTTTCGAAAGGTGGCAGTTACATTATTCACAGAGAGTCCGACAAGGCCGATTTTACCTTTCCAGCCAGCTTGTCTTCCGATGGGTATGATGAGATTTTCAGATCCAGTCTTATACGGGAGTGCAAACCTCTTACCTGTAGAATCAATCCATGCAAATACAAATGGGACATTAACTAAGTGATCCCCGAAATCTATCTCTATGACGTCATCTGGTGACGAAGTGAAGTCGGTAGCAATGATATTATTGATAGCTACACTCTGTGCATTTATCAGTCCTGTATATGTACTTAAGACTGAGATGAAAAACAAGATGAACAAACCTGACCTCATTGTTTTCTAATAATGCTTGTGACTTCTTGGTGCCATGGGATATCGTCCCATAGTAATTCAAAATATGGATGCGTAAAGTTAGAAGAACAATTAAAAGCATAGCCCAACTCTGCACCATATTCTGCGGCCAGCAAGCCGGCCTCTTTGATGAAAGTCCAGTCAGTTGCATTCTTCGGCCACATCACAGTTCCCCAACCCTCAGTACATCCAAGCGGAATGTTCAACTGTCTAGCTATATCAGACCTGTGGGACATATGATTATACAGCCAGGAAGACAGCTCTTTTTTATGGCCCTCCCAATACTTGAGGACTTCCTTGGTTGCTGGGATTGATTCTTTCTTCTGATGACCTCTATGAATCCTCTCGAAATACTTGGTTTCTTGACTCAAATCTTGGTTATAATTCAACCAAAGATGGACATCAAGCACATCAAAGTTGCTCATGTCTTGATCTTGCCATGGAGTATTCAGCGTATTTGTCTGAGAAGCTGTGAATGATAAGCTCGGCCACTTTGATTTTAGATCTATGATCACTTCATTGATGAAGGAATTATAAAAACTTATCTGTTCTGAAGAGTACCTCTTCTGTTTGTTGGCATTTAGGAAGTCGAATGGCTTGTTGACTACAGGTTTGATAAGATTTAGTTGATCATGTAACCATTGATATCCATGCCAAAGTGGAAACTCGTTGAGGAGGTCGACATAAAGGACATTGTCAAGGCTGGAGTGTTCTTCGATAAAAGTTAAAGTATCATGCCAGGCAGTAATTAATCCTTTTGTGGTCTGAAACAGAGTATTCCTGTTTGTACCATGACCGAGGAACCAACTGGACAGGATGATATTTAGGTCACGCTCAGCACATTTCTCCAAGAATAAAATTAAACCTTCTCTAGGTCGTATAGTGGTAGTTACTTCATTGCCCCAAAGTGCATTTCTTCTTCCTTTAACTGGTAGAGTAAATTCTTCCTGATGATTAGTTGATATCGGAGTTGAAAGGAACTGCGGAAAGCAGTCGATCCGGAGTGCATTATAGCCTCTGAGTATAAGACTATCTAGAGCGCGATCCCAATCTTCAAATCCGCCACCTTCATAAGTGCGCAGCAGCCAGGAGTAATCCCACATGGCAACTGCATCAGGATGATCAGTTTTCTTACTGACATTTCTCTTTCCCTCTTGTGCAGGTGACACTGCGCAACCAGCTAGAGCTAATGAGCCTTGTGCGATAAAGAGTCTTCGATCCATCATAACCTGCGGAAAGATAGGTATGCATCTTTAGATGCACTAGATTCTTACCTTGTTGATTCATTATGAAGAATACCTTTTTGCTCTCGGTTGTCATACCGGTTTATAATGAGGCACAGACCCTTGAAGCTATACTTGAAAAGGTATGTCAAGTCGATCTGGTGCAAGGTGGAGAGCTCGAGATCATCATTGTCGATGATGCAAGTACTGATCAAAGTGTCGAGATCGCGAAGACCTTTATGAGCAATGCTGAAGAAGTTAGTATCCACTTACATCGACAAGGAGAAAATCAAGGAAAGGGAGCAGCTCTGCACAAGGGATTTGAGTTAGCGAGTGGAGACTATGTTATCATCCAAGATGCTGACTTAGAGTACGATCCGGATGAATATAACTTACTTCTCAAGCCTATGTTAGTCGGACAGGCTGATGTGGTATATGGGACCAGGTTTGCAGGTGATAAGCCTCACCGTGCATTATTTTTCTGGCATACTATCGGTAACAAGTTTCTGACGTTTCTCTCTAATGTCTTCACTAATCTCAATCTGACAGATATGGAGACGTGCTATAAACTCTTCAAAAAGGAGATCTTGGATCAAGTCGACCTAAAAGAAAAGAGATTTGGATTTGAGCCGGAAGTCACAGCTAAGATGAGCAGGATCAAGGGAGTGAGAGTTTATGAGGTAGGTATCTCTTATTATGGACGGGGATTTGAAGAGGGTAAAAAGATAGGGTGGAAAGACGGAGTTCGAGCACTCTACGCTATACTTAAGTACAACTTATTCAGCAGGTAGTGGAAGAGGCTTTTGACTATAAGGAGATTGATAAGGAGGGTGCCCAGACGCTAGAGACTATATCTCAAGCCAAGAGATTTAATAAGTGGATGTATGAGACTATCCATCCGCATTGTTCTGGGAAAATACTTGAGATAGGCAGTGGCATCGGTAACATCTCCGAGTTCTTTACAGCTGAGGGAGCAGATATCACCTTAAGTGATATACGAAAGTCATACTGTGATCATTTGCGAAAGCGATATGTATCTCATGATGTAGTGCAGCTCGACTTAGTTCATGAAGATTTTGAAAAGGAATACGGCCGTCTATTGTCCACTTTCGATACCATCTTTGCTCTTAATGTCATCGAGCATATAGAAGATCATGAGCTCGCGATGGCTAATATCCAGAAGCTCTTAAGACCTAGTGGTAAGGTGGTTATTCTGGTTCCGGCATTTCAGTGGCTCTATAATAACTTCGATAGGGAGCTTTATCACTTCAGAAGATATAATCGCCAATCGCTCGTGGATTTGCTTTCGAAAGAGTTTGAAGTAAAAGACTCATTTTATTTTAATCCAGTCGGTATCGCAGGTTGGTTTTTTAATGGGTCTATCCTCAAGAAAAAGGAGATCCCTTCTGATCAGATGAAACACTTCGACAAACTCGTTCCCATCTTTAGAACTATCAATGTGTTTACAAAGCAACTATTTGGACTCTCTGTGATCGCTGTTGGGTACAAGTCTAATTAATCTGATTCTGATAATTTCTAATTATCAATTAGAATAAGATTCTTGTGATTTTAGCAAAAATTGGTTATATTAATGATGCCATTATAATCAACCAACGCATGAATGAAACATCTTCAACCATCTCGCCGAGAACTTCAGATTCTTGAGAAACTATGTGAAGGGCTTACTGCCAAAGAAATAGGGAAACATTTATATATCTCTACAGGTACAGTTGAATCACATAAAAGAAATCTTCTTTTAAAGCTTAATGCTAAGAACACAGTACAACTCGCGGTAAGAGCTGTAAGAATGGGCATCTGCTGATGTTAGATTGATCCTTCCAAAATTTCTTTCTTCTTTGATCTACGTAGTATCGAGATAAAGGTCTATTCTATCTATATTATCGTCTGAACCAAAGATATCTGTCATGATAAGATATAGTTTGATAACTCTTCTGCTTTGTAGTCTCCTATGTGTACAAGCGCAAGAGATGAGGAAGCTGCCTATAGATACCATGGTGATGACTAAACACAACGTCACCATAGGAGGTCAGCTGATCCAGTATACCGCCAAGTCAGGCACCCAGCCTGTTTGGAATGAAGACGGCATGCCGATCGCATCATTGTTCTATACCTACTATACTAGAGATGGGATCGACGATAGATCTACTCGACCTATCGTAGTATCTTTTAATGGTGGTCCAGGTAGTGCATCTGTGTGGATGCATCTTGCCTATACGGGCCCTCGTATCCTAAAGATAGATGACGAAGGATACCCTGTTCAACCTTATGGTGTAAAAGAAAATCCGCATAGCATCCTAGATGTCGCCGACATCGTCTACGTCAATCCTGTGAATACGGGATACTCTAGAGTAGTAGATAAAGAAGTGGATGCGAAGAAGATGTTTTTTGGTGTTAACCAAGATGTCAAGTATCTCGCAGAGTGGATAACCACCTTTATGACAAGGCATAATCGATGGAGTTCTCCAAAGTATCTCATCGGAGAAAGTTATGGTACAACTAGAGTGTCGGGTTTAGCCCTAGAGCTTCAAAATCGACAGTGGATGTACCTCAATGGTGTCATCTTAGTATCACCAACAGAGATCGGTATAGAAAGAGATGGACCTGTCATGGCTGCTAATCGACTCCCTTACTTTGCAGCAGCAGCTTGGTATCAAAAAGCTCTATCTCCAGAACTTCAATCTAAAGACCTAATGGAAGTCCTTGAGGAGGCAGAGGAGTATACGATCGATAAGCTGCTTCCGGCTATGGCTAGGGGCGCTTGGTTAGATGATGAAACGAGAAGAGAAGTGACTTCCAAAATGTCTTACTACTCGGGACTCTCCGAAGAAGCTATCACTGAGAATAATTTGGATGTGTCTACAAGATACTTTTGGAAGGAGCTCCTGAGAGACAAAGGCCTCACGATCGGTCGCTTGGATTCTAGATATCTGGGTATCGACAAAATGGACTCTGGTACAAGGCCAGATTATAGTGCAGAGTTAACGTCGTGGTTGCATTCATTTACACCAGCGATTAATTTTTACTTGCAGGAGCATCTGAAGTTCAAGACAGATATCAAGTATAATATGTTTGGCCCGGTAAGACCTTGGGATAGAACTAATAATAATACCGGAGAAAACTTGCGTCAAGCTATGGCTCAAAATCCCTATCTCAATGTGATGATCCAGTCAGGTTACTACGACGGTGCAACCACCTACTTCAATGCAAAGTACACCATGTGGCAGCTTGATCCGAGTGGAAAAATGAAAGACAGATTAAGCTTCAAAGGATATAGAAGTGGACATATGATGTATCTCAGGGCCGAAGATCTAAAGACTGCTAATGAAGATATCAGAGATATGATCATCAGGACCATGCCAGGCGAAGGTGTGCCTGCTAAATACTAAGCAAGAAGTATGAAGGGACTTCGCACCGTTATATATAAAGTGCCAGATATGGAGCAAGCCAAAGTGTGGTATGCTCAAGCTTTTGAAGTGAAGCCTTACTTTGATGAACCCTTTTATATTGGCTATAATATCGGCGGATATGAACTAGGCATACAACCAAGAGTTGAAGGTGATAAAGGTACTGGGGACAATGTATTAGTCTATTGGGGAGTGGATGATGTAAAAGAGAAGTATGATCATCTTATTCAGATGGGTGCCAAGTCACATGAAGAACCTACTAATGTCGGAGGACCTATAGAAGTGGCTACTGTCTATGACCCTTGGGGTAATTTGTTGGGGTTGATCTATAATCCAACCTTCAAGCTTCCAGAGGAGAGAGACTAAATAAATATTTACGAAAGTGGAAAGAAGATCTTAGTCTAACCTCAGGTCTTCCACAGTTATATCGGGATACTTAGACACGTCAAAGTCAAAAAATGATCTGTCATAGGCGAGGTCGGTGATGATATCATGCACGACCACCACGGCGACAGAACCATCTTTGTTAAAGACTTCCACCTGCTTTACTTCGTATGACTTGTTAGTGATCATCAACCTGATCTTAGCATAGTCACTAAACTCATCAGTCGGAACAAGTTCTATAAAAGTGGTAGTAGAGTTCTTATCACTAATCTGATACTTGTGACCTCCATCTTTATACTGACGGATGATACCTACAGGAGAGACAAAATAGTCTTCCGACTCTTCGGCATCATAATCGTTAATCTGGACTTCGTTTTGGGAGGGTATGTATACCCAGATGTCATCACCGTCCTGATAGATCTTTTGTTCTTCGTTTTCAAAAAACCACATACCTTCTGACTCGACTACTTTAGACGCATAAGTTATCGCATCTTCTTCTGGAAACTTCATGATGATATCGAAGTCGATCGTGATACTCTCGGCAGCATCATAAGATTCAGTCACCTTATCAAGGATCTTTGCGGCCTTCTTATCCTGACTCTGTAAGCTAACAACAACTAGGAGCAAGAAAAATACTACACTATACGCTCGTGATAACATAAGCTCTGTGATTTATATAGAGACGCTAGTTATAACGATAGGTGCTCTAAGAATATGTTAAAGGTGGCTAGCTATCTCCGCGGCTACCATCGATGCTGATCTTCCCTGCTCCCATAAAATAGATAGCGAGATAGATGGCAAAGTATACAAGAGCAAGCTCCTTGTCTCTTAGTGGGTCGGCACCATGTACAACGAAGGCTGCGACGAGCATCGTGAACATGAGAAAGAGACTAAAGAACTTTGACTTCCAACCTACGATGAGGAAAAATGCACAGATCACCTCAGCGAATACCGTGAGCACAAGAGAAGGAGCGGCTCCGATCCCAAGAGGATCAGCAAAGGCAAAGTCACCAGCAAATACTTTCATCATCTTACCCCAACCATGAGTAAGCATCATGCCACCACCGACGATCCTTAATACAAGTAACCCGAGGTCGGGATTTCTAAGACTATTAGAGAACAAAGACTTCCACATACGATAAAATTTGTAGCAGAAAGATAGCTATTACTCATAGTCTTGCGAAGTGTAAATTTGTAAGATCAAAATCCTCTTAGTAAACGGTTCGGCAGGGGAGCGCTCAACAAACGATGCTCTTCTTGAAGCCATGGTCTTGCACTACTCTTCAGTACTGGCAGAAGTGGACTTTTCGAGGTCTATCGACTTAGGACGACTACCACTGTTTGCTCCTGAGAAAGATACATCTTCCTCTCTAGAGGAGGCGGTCGACCGATGGAGGACTGAAGTTAGGACTGCAGATGCTATCATCATATCGACACCAGCTTATCTCTATAACATCCCTGCCCAATTAAAGAATGCCCTAGAGTGGCTTACTACCTCCGGCGAACTACATGAGAAGCCAGTGATAGCAATGACGTATACACCGCACCCTCCTCGTGGCGAAAAGGCCATGAAGTCACTGCTCAATTCCCTAGGAGGCCTCAAGAGTAGGGTCGTCTGCCAGTGTGCTTTCTACCAAACTGAACTCAAGGTAGATGATGAAAAGAGGCTCCATGGAGATGAAAGTATAGCTATGCTGACTGAAGCTATCCACCTCTTGGTATAAAACATCTGGTTAACCCTGTTGTATAGATATGTCAGTCATATGATTTATACCAGAACACTTGTATTTTAAGGAGATTATCCCCGAAAGCTTCATATTTCCAAGGAGTGTAAAGCTACATTAGCTGTCTCTAATATAGCATTATGCATTGCACCTTAATCTTCTCATTTGTAACCACTTTCTTATTCACGATACACACACCGAATGAGGTAACCATCAAGACTCTTTTATCTTCAGATGAGACAACCGTCTATGTAAATCTATCGCTTCCTTCGGATGCCAATGTTTCATTTACACTTTCCTCGGACTCTGGTGAGTCTAAGCATCAATGGAAGAAGCAAATTCTTTCAAGAGGCGCGCATCAGATAGCACTACCTCTTCCTATACTCGCTCAAGGCAAATATCTATTACTGATAGAAGTCGGTGATAATCAATACCAGCAGCTTGTCTACTTAACGCGAGGAGGATCTCCGGATCAGGGCATTAATAAATAAGCCCAAGAATGTGATGATACCATTGACCGCGAGGATGGTCCATCCGAACTTTAATCCACCAAACCACGATGCAGAATTTCGATCTAAGGTGTAAGCTATGATAGGAGCAAGTATGCACACTACGGCCGCCCCCTTGTCGAGGATCTGATATCTCGTGAATATCCCAAAAGCAAATAATCCAAGTATCGGCCCATACGTATACCCCGCTGCAGTGAAGAGATCATTGATCACAGCATCCGCACTCAAGGCTTCTGCTAGTACGATAACACTTAGTAATACAATCGAAAAAGCGATGTGAACCTTCAGCCTGATGGACTTCTTACGGGCCTCGGTGTACTTACCCTCCTTGTCAAAATCTAAGAAGTCTATGCAGAAAGAAGTAGTTAGTGAGGTAAGTGCACTATCGGCACTCGAGTAAGCTGCGGCGATGAGACCAAGGATGAAAAGGATCCCTATCGTAGGTCCTAGATGATTAAGCGCTACTTCCGGATATAATAGATCAGTACGTTCAGGTACCGCTATACCTTGCTTAGCTACATAGATATATAGAAGTGCTCCGAGCGTCAAGAACATCAGATTGGCGAAGACTAGGACGATGGAGAAGACGCCGACATTCTTTTGGGCGTCTCTCAGTGTCTTGCAAGTAAGATTCTTTTGCATCATATCTTGGTCAAGACCCGTCATCACTATTGCGATGAGCGCACCGCTTAAAAATTGCTTGAAGAAGTTGTTAGCATCTATCCAGCCACCTTCGAAGTAGAACATGCGACTGTAGCCAGCATCTTTCATTTCGCCGATAAGACCACTCCAGTCGAGACCAAGTTGACTCTTGATAGCGACGATAGTCAGGGTGACCGCGGTAAGCATACAGATGGTCTGTAAAGTATCCGTCCAGACGATAGTCTTGATGCCTCCTTGATATGTATATACCCAGATCAGGAGTATGGTGATAGCTACTGTCATCCAAAAAGGAATACCAAAGTGATCCATCACGAAGATTTGCAGGACGGATGACATCAAAAAGAGCCTTAGCGATGCACCGACTATCCGCGAAAGAATAAAGTATGCTGCACCTGTCTTATATGACCACACGCCAAATCTCTCTTTGAGAAACCCATAGATGGTGGTGAGTTGGTACTTATAATAGATAGGCATGAGGACTGTGGCTATGACGAAGTACCCGACCAGATACCCAAGTACAGCTTGCATGTAGGAGAAGTTTTGATTGAGTCCTCCGGCACCTACAACTCCAGGGATGGATATGAATGTAACACCTGACAAGCTAGCTCCTATCATACCCACCGCCACAAGCAACCAAGGTGATTTGCGATTAGCAAGAAAGAATGTCTGATTATCCGCACCTCTACTGGTGATATATGAGATACATATCAAGAAGAGAAAGTAGATACCTATAACAATCAGTATAGCTGTAGGGCTGAGTACATTCATATCACTAAGGTATTTTTATTTGTTAGCTATAGTAGATTCTAAACAGTCTGCAATCAACATAAATTATGCTATGGTCGTTTTGTTGATGGACTTTATGAACAAGATGATGTACCTTACTTATAGCATGAGGATAGCACTATGGACGGTCATCTTGTTGATATGGGTAGGAGTATCTGAGACTTCTGCGCAGACTGTATTTCAACCAAAGCCGATAGAGCAAAATTTCAAAGGAGTTGTCTACGACTTTGAGACACTATACGAAGGTCGTATTCATACCCAAGGATTTGCGATTGGTTTTAAGAAAGGAAAGCTCAAGACCTACGATCGCACGACGTATCAGAACTTTGAGTTCGGTTATATCAAGGACCAAAGAGAACAAAGAACTAATCGTAATCTCGTCATAGGCGGAGAGAGAATCTCATCACCATTCATCTTTGGAAAAGCTAATGAGTTATTCACCTTCCGATATTCATATGGAGTAAAAAGATTTTTGTCTGAGAAGACTCGACGCAGAGGTCTAGCAGTAGCATTGATATATGAAGGAGGAGCGACACTTGGTATCCTGAAGCCTTATTCAGTACAGGTAATACGCACAGAACCAGATGATCCTACTCAGCAATTTCTTGAGACGATCACTTTTAGTGAAGAAGTCCGTGACCAGTTTTTAGATGAACGTATACTATATGGAGGTGCGAGTTTTTTTGATGGATTGGGTTCTATCACTCCATCAGTTGGCCTCCACGGTAAAGTTGGTATGCAGTGGGCACTAGGAGCCTTTGATCAGAAAGAAAAAGCCTTTGAGACAGGGGTTATGCTTGATGTCTTTCCAAGGAAAATCCCACTGTTGATAGAGCAAGAAGGTATATCTAATAGCTTCTACTTTGCCAAGCTCTATATATCATTTGTATTTGGAACACGGAAAAGGATTGGAGAAGAATAGTCCAAGTGTGAACTGTCTCATAGTTTTTGCAGTTTTGTAATCAGATATGATTGAATTACCCGTAGTTAATTCTATAGAAGAGAAGAAGCCTAAGCGTGAGCGTAAGCCAGACTGGTTGCGCGTGAAACTTCCGATAGGCGAAGACTACAAGCGCGTAAGGAGACTCGTCGATCAGTATAAGCTCCACACGATCTGTCAAAGTGGTAACTGTCCTAACATGGGCGAATGCTGGGGTGCAGGCACTGCGACATTCATGATCCTAGGCAACGTCTGTACTCGCTCTTGCTCATTTTGTGCAGTCAAGACAGGACGTCCACCAGAGTATGACGAAGACGAACCACGCAGAGTAGCCGAAGCAATCATGCTGATGGAAGTAAAACATGCCGTCATCACTTCCGTAAATAGAGATGAACTGAAAGACCGAGGTGCCGAGATCTGGTACCAGACTGTCAAACTCACAAAGGAGCTCTCTCCATCGACCACTATCGAAACTTTGATACCAGATACGAAAGGAAATTGGGAAGCACTAGAGCGAATGGTAGAAGGTGGCCAAGAGGTAGTTTCCCATAATATGGAGACTGTTTCAAGATTATACAGATTAGTACGTCCTCAAGCGAAGTACGATCGAAGTTTAGAGCAAATCAAACGAACCAAAGCTCTTGGTAAACGCACGAAATCTGGCTTTATGGTAGGTCTCGGAGAAACCAAAGATGAAGTGCTTCATATACTCGATGACCTTAGAGAACATGATTGTGATGTAGTCACTATCGGCCAGTACTTGCAACCGACAAAAATGCATCTAGATGTAGCCAGTTTTGTTCACCCTGACTCCTTTGCTTTCTATCGAGAGGAAGGCCAAAAGAGAGGATTTGATTTTGTAGAAAGTGGCCCTCTAGTGAGATCTTCATATCACGCAGAGAGACACCTCTAGTTATCATATACACATATTTTGTGATGTGTGAAAGTGGGGAATCCTCTATAAAGTGCTTGCCATAATTTTATATCTTACCCCTATTGATCCAACCTAATGATGTAACCATGTTTAATAGCAAAAAGGACCACACCGAAATGAATACGAACACTAGAGAAACCTCCACTGCGGGTATCAATAGTCTAGGACAATCCACTAAAATAGAGGGAGACCTAACTACACAGTCAGACATCAGGTTAGACGGCACTCTCATAGGAAATTTGATCTGTAACGGAAAGCTCATATTAGGGCCTCAAGGAAGTATCAAAGGAGATATCACTTGTGAAAACGCCGTAGTAGAAGGCAAGATAGATGGCACTATCAAAGTGAAAGATCATCTACATGTTAAAGAGACTGCAAGGATCACTGGTGAGATTTCTACTAACAAACTGACAGTTGCTTCAGGAGCAATATTCAATGTCAAGTGTGAGATGGGCGGCCAAACCATAGCTCCTAAGAAAGCTATGCCTCAAGTCAAAACAGCATAACACATTGTCAGAACCCACCAAAGGATCAGGTGGTGCTTATCTCAAATATAGCGGACTAGCATTTCAGATGTTCGCCATCCTATTGCTAGGGTGGTGGTTCGGGTCTTTGGCGGATAGCCATTTTGGTTTTGAGAAACCTTATCTAGGTATTTCGCTCTGTTTTTTATTTCTCATTGGTTTTTTGTTTAAGTTGTACGTCGACGTTACGAAAGGTCGATTATGACATGGGCATCATTCCTCACTAAGCTAGGCATCATAAGTATTTCGCTGCTTGCCATCTCTTTTGTTTTTGCATCTATCTACAAACAGATCGCTATCAGGGAGATCTATGTGATGTCAACAGTGATATTCTCGGTGTTCTGCGTTGGTATATTCTGGTTTGCTCGATTGATTGCGAGTCGAAGTCAGAACTATACTTTCTTTGGTGTCGTATCCGGATCATTCATTATCAAGCTTGTCATAGCTATTGGTTTTTTAGCTACTTATAGAGAGTTGGCCCAACCGACGAATGGTCGATTTGCTCTTCACTTTATCATTGTATATATTATCTATACTGTCTACGAGGTTTACTTTTTGACCAAATTAGCGAAGACAACTGAAGCTTAAGGGCACATACTTCTTAGGTAGCTTTTATGCCCTTATCGGAGCTGTCATGTTTTCTGCTAAAGCTATACTTGTTAAGCTCGCATATCGACATGATGTAGATGCACTGTCTTTATTGATGATGAGGATGCTTTTTGCACTCCCATTTTTTCTCGTTATAGGATTTTGGCATCTCAGATCTTCGGATAACAAGATTAGAATTGTAAAGAACTATAAGTGGAGATTGGTTGCCTTAGGCCTTCTTGGCTATTACATAGCCAGCTTTTTTGATCTGAAAGGACTCGAACTTATAGATGCGAGCCTAGAGCGGATGATCTTGTTTTTGTATCCGACGGCGGTACTTATTTTTTCATTTCTATTCTACAAGATTCCAATTAAGAAATCTCAGGTTATCGCTATTTGTATTGGGTACTTGGGAATTTACCTGGTCTTTCAAGGTAACGCTAGACAACATGCGAGCGAAGCTGTATTAACAGGTTCCTTATTAGTCCTCATAAGTACGATCACCTACAGCTTATATCTCGTAGGGACTGGAGAGCTATCTAAGAAATTAGGGTCAGTACTTTATAATTCGATAACGATGACGATAGCAGGAGTAGCTATCATCATCCATAATTCTATTTATCATGGATTCAACCTATTCGAGTTTGAGGCACCTGTTTATTGGTACGCTTTGTCTATCAGCGTATTTTGTACTGTGATCCCTTCATATCTAATCGTAGAGGGAATCAGAATAGTAGGAGCCAACCATAGTAGCATCTTGGGTTTTGTCGGTCCCGTATCCACCATCATTTTTGCCATCATCATCTTAGGAGAGCGTCTTTCTCTGATGCAAGGTGTAGGAAGTCTGGTCGTATTTACCTCAGTAGTCTTCATCATCCTTCAAAAGAATAAGGATAAGCCTACAACTACTTAGTTGAAAATCAGTAGAACAAGAGTCACTAGGGCGGGGATACCTTGCACATAAAGTATGAGCTTGTTCACAGAGATAGCACCATAGATGCCAGCCACTGCGACACAGGCCGTAAAAAATATAGCTATATGCTGACTCCATGATGGATCAGCGATGACTAAAGACCAGATAAGACCTGCAGCCAAAAAACCATTGTATAAGCCCTGATTAGCCGCCATTGATTTCGTGTCTTTAAAAAAGGACTTAGTTGGTGCCTTAAATAGTCTCCTGCCGCGACTTTCCCAAGCGAACATTTCGAACCACATGAAGTAGAGATGAAGAAAGGCCATGAAGCCTATCAACACTTTAATTACGATATCCATAGTTGACTTTTTAAAGTGTCATCTGCCAGCCTTCACGATAATCTCTAGCAAGAAATTTATCAGCGGACTTATCATCTACTAATGTATGACTATCACTGTCATAATTGATACGGCGGTTAGCTCTGAGTGCGGCGGCGCCAAGATTGACTAGCTCTGTGATGGTCTTTGCGTATATAAAACTTCCTGGAGACTCTTCATCTGATTTAATAGCTCTTATCCAAGTGTCAGATCTCCTTTCTGGCTTTGGCACTTCTGTGCTTTGTGGTCCAGTATAGGTGTTGGCTCTTTCGCCAAGTATCTTAGGATTTTCACCTTGAAATCCAGCAAGGATCTTACCCTCGCTTCCGACGAACATCATACCTTCTGGAGCTATGTCCTTACCCTCTCTTTCTAATTCCTCAGGAGCGAATGGCTTCATGCCACCATCATACCAGTGGAAGCTAAAGGCTGGCAGCGTCTTTTGCTCAGGAAACTGAAATTTGATCATACTCGAATACGGAAAGGCAGCGTCATTATTGATTGCTCTACAGACACCATTTACGGCAGTGCGATAGACAGAACCGTAAGATCTAACCGAGGTCGGAGCTATATCTATGTCTAGCTCGCGGAACAGGGGAAACAAACTATAATGTCCCATATCTGCGATGCTGCCACCACCGAAGTCATACCAACCTCGAAAGACGTTATGTGTATAATTAAGGTGGTATGGTCTGTCTTTTTCAGGCCCTAGCCAAAGTTGCCAGTTGAAACCATCCGGTATCTTCATCTCTTCTTCGAAAGTGCCAAAGTACTGTGGCCATACAGGGCGAAAACTCCAATTGTGTATTTCTTTGAGCTTACCTATGACACCATCGGCTATCCACTGCTTGATCAGTCTATATTCAGGTTTGTCTTCCCAAGCTAACAGGTGAGTTTTTACATTATACTTCTTCGCACCATCGATCACCATCATACCTTCTCGCAGTCTATTGGAGATGGGCTTATGGGTGATGATGTGCTTTCCTTTTTTCATGGAGGCAAGTGCGATGCAACCATGACTATGATCAGGTGTCATTATTTTAATAACATCGACATCAGTTTCTTTTTCTAAAAGCTCACGATAGTCTTCATATGCGCGACATGCTTTATAATCCTGTACAGAAGTAGATGTAGAGGAGTAATACTTGTCTACGAAGTCTTGACCTATGTCACGTCCAGCAGGTATGCCTTTTATGAACTGCCCCCAGGTCTTATCACCTATAGTCTTTCTAATTGTATTCTTTACCCTAAGGTTAGACCAATCTTTATAATCAGTGGTGTACTTGTTTACATCGCAGACGGCAGTGACTTGGATGTTTTCATTTTGGAGCAGATCTGGCATTTCATAGATACCTTGAGTTCCACAACCTATGTTAGCCACTGTGATCTTATCAGAAGGAGCTATAAAACCTTTGCCAAGGACATGTCGAGGCACTATAGTAAATGCTGCGGCCGACGTGCTCAGGTTGCCTACGAACTTTCTTCTATTTATCTTTTTCTTTTTGCTCATGTTGATTGTAGTTTTAAAGCTCTTTGATCCAAATGTTTCTAAACTGTACAAGGCTAGAAGCGCCTCTTAGTTTTCCTGTCTCAGGATGAAGTCCTCCGTGATGTTGAAATCCAATAGGACCTTCAACATCTAATCCCGGATAGAGGGCGTTGTCTATAATTGTGATGCCATTACTCTTGATAGTAATTCTTTCGCCTTGTATTTTGATATCCATAGCATTCCAATGCCCTATAGGGTTGTCTTGATTAGAAGTTGGTACTGCAGCTGCTCTTATGTCAGATGATAGTTTTTTGTTGGTTCTTATAGACCAGAGTTCTCCAGAGCCAACATCCCAACACCAAAGGTTAGCTTGACCTACGTTCTTAAAAAGAATCCCGGAGTCAGAGTTAGGGCGCAGTGCATATATGGTATTGCCTTCAGAGTCCTGTAAGTATGTACCATCAGGTAGGATCGTAGGAACCCTAAACAGGTGATCTCCATAGCCTTTGAATCTCCATTCGACATGGAGCTCAAAGTCTTTATAATCTTTACTTGATAAAAGATCTTTTGATCCTTCCGCTTCGGATAGTGCGTCATAGTCTATGACTCCATCTATAACAGACCAGTGACCATTATCACCTTCAGGTAGAATCCATCCAGCTAAGTCTGCACCATTGAATAATGATGTGTAACCAGCTTCAGCATATGTCGACTGTGCACTTACAGATACATCGATTGATATGAGGAAATAGAGAAGTAGGAATGAGCGTAGGAATAGATTCTTCATAATCGGCATAGTCTTGTCATCTTAAGATAAAGACTTTAGCCGATTATCAGTTTATTCTGATCTAGAATATCCAGTAAGGTGGCACCTCAAGAGAACTATTAGGAAGAGTAGTGCAGTCTAAGCATTTGGCAGGATTGTTGGCATTAGGCCTTGATTCACAATCAGTATCTACAAAAAATCCTCTATCAAAAATATTCACGAACCTTCTAACAAAAGATAACCGCGCAACGGAGAAATATCCCTGTACTTGTTGGGTTGGATCTGTAGTATTAATAAGGTTTCCTTTAAGCACTCCAGGAGGTGGATCAAATAATGTTCCATCAACATTGACAAGTTCTTCTATCCGACTCCAATAATTATACTCTGCCTCATTGAGAGAAAACTGAGAAACATTGAAGAGATATTGAATATTAAATCGAGAGTCCATGGGGAGATTGATCACTGGCTCTCTAGCGATTCCTCCTCGATCAAACTCTGAAGTATTGGCCACTACAATATCATTTAAATCTATAGACTGCTTCACATAACAATGTCTAGGATTGAGAAGACCAAATGCCCTTTCTACAATATCATATTCACCCGTTACTCTCCATCTTACGAACCCATCGGTTTCGATAGGAGGAGAATTTGCATATATTTCTACGAAAGGTCTTGTAGCAACATTTCCAGATTCATTGATGAATTCTACATCAATCACGTCCCACTCTATTGATTCAATAGGTATAAAAGCGGAAGGCAGGGGTTGTGGCTCACTTACGATGACGTCACCATCTGGAAGAACAACTTCTATATGATATATTCTATCCACATCCAACCCAACGAGGTTTCTTTCATAGGTGCCTCTTTCTTCAGTAGACTCAATAAAATTAATAGCTCGTCCCATGTCGTCTAGGAGATTCACTTGACATCCTTCGATAGGATCTAGAATATTGTCATTTCCGACACCAATCTGGGGGCTATTATTTACCCTAACTGAATACAATCCAGCTACGTCAGTAACTAAGCCATCAACAATAATGAATCGAGTATCATTATCTATATCCAAGGAAATCTCGTCGATACAGGAGTTTGCAAGAAAGGCTAGGCCTACTATGATAGCTATGTATAATTTTGCTTTCTTCATGACTAGAATCTAAAATTATAGGTAACTGAAGGAAATACAGACCCTAATGTTGCCAATCTCAATACGCTTACGCTCCTAAATGCCTGCTGTCTAAAAAAGACTGAAAAGGCATTTCTTCTGCTATACAGATTAAACACAGATAATATCAAAGAGTTCTGTGCTTTCTTTTTTCCAAATGGACCTATCGTATACGCGACATCTAGTCTATGATAGTCCGGAATTCTAAACTGATTCCGTTCTGAGAAGATGGGCACATTTAGCACGTTATCTACCGAGAAGTTACTGATAGGTGCAGTAAGAGGTCTTCCTGTGCTATATGAAAAGTTAACTGATAGATTAGTTATTCTTCCAACCTTTTGCGTGAGAGAAAGGTTGAGCGAGTGAGGCTTGTCAAAGTTTGATGGGAACCAATCACCGTTATTTAGGGCTGTTTGTAATTCAGATTCTTCAACTCTTCTTTCTGATCGAGAGTAAGTATAATTTAAATTAAAAGTAAAGTTACCTCTGGACTTTTTAATGTTAGTTTCTATACCATATGCTCGTCCTATACCACTTACTAATTCTCTTTCAAGAAACTCATTGAGCAAGAGGTCTGGTAAGTCTCTATATTCTACAATAGAGTTTTGGTCTCTGTAGAATACTTCCACAGAAGTCTGATATTTGTTCTCAGAGAAATTTCTAAATAGACCAAGATTATAATTATCTGCTGTTTGAGGTGTTACGAAAGTATCTGATAGTCTATAGATATCTACTGGAGTTGCAGAGGCAGTATTTGATATTTGATTGAGATATTGGAAGCCCCTGTTATAGCCAAGTTTTATAGAAGTTTGATCATTGAGGGTGTAATTCACTGATAACCTTGGTTCGAATCCAGTATGACTTGCAAGTGATCCACTTTCTATCTGATCTATGGATAAGAGTGAATTAACACTTCGAGGTTCGTTTTCGGCGTATCTCGCGATCTGGCCTGGTCCTAAGCGATTATAGGAAGTAAATCTCAAAGCTCCGATGACAGAGAGTGACTCTGACGGCTTCCATTCTAATTGAAGATATGGAGTAATAGCTTGGCCAGTTTCATCTTCAAGAGATTGAGGTACAGCAGCTGAATCTTCGCCTTCTGGTGTCAGACTTCCAGGTTCTACTACAAAATGATTGAATTCTAAACCTCCTTGTATGGTAACCTTATCGTTAGCTTCAAAGAAAGATCTAATAGAACCTCTCAGGTAATTGATACCTGTCGTAAATCTTGATTGATCCTCTCCTTGAATATCAAACAAAGAGCTTTCATATCGTCCGATATTTATAAGTCCCTTTATGTTCACTTTCTCACTTAATAAGTGTGAAATGTATCCAGTCGCATACTGAGTGGTGTAATCAAAGTTCACCTCATCTCCAAAGCGAAATTGATCAGAAGAAAGAAAAGCAGTCATACCTACTTTTGTTTTTTCCGATAATCGCGAGTCTGCTTTAACAGTGAGATCATAAAAGAGCGTCTCACTTCTTTTTACATTGATGTCTCTGACAAGATTAAGGATGTAATCTAGATAGCTGATACGTCCTCCAACGATAAAGGAACTTTTTCCTTTTTTGATAGGCCCCTCGACAGTGAGTCGTGATGCTGCCATACCAATACCACCTCTTCCTTGGAACTTTTCTGTGTCTCCTTCTCTGAGATTCACCTGAAGAACAGAGGACAGCCTTCCTCCATAGTAAGCAGGTTGGTTTCCTTTAAACAGTTCTACTGAGCTAATCAAATCTGGATGAAACAAAGAAAAGAATCCTAGTGTGTGAGCGGGATTGATAATGAGGCCATCATCTTGCAAAATCAAATTTTCATCAGCATTGCCACCTCGCACATTGAAGCCAGAAGCACCATCACCAGCAGAAGTAACTCCAGAAAGGGTCTGAATACTCCTCAAGACATCTAACTCTCCAAAGAGTTGTGATTTGTTCTGTAGTTCTCTTATGCTAAGCCTCTCTACACCAGAGATGGTAGATGTGATATTGTCTTGTTCGGATTGAGCACTTATCGTTACTTGATCGAGCTGAATATCTGCTTGCTCAAGAAAGACGTCTAGAGCTGCGTCTTCATAGATTTCTAGAGATATGACGAGCTGTTTATAGCCGAGATAATTGATTTCTACTCGATTTTCACCTCCTTGGAGTGATATCTCAAAGTATCCGTTCTCATTGGATACTGTTCCGACTTTTGTCTTTTTATCTGTCACAGTGGCTCCTATGACTGTGGAACCAAGTTTTGAGTCAGTGATGAATCCTGACAAAACGTGCTTTTGACTGAGTGTTTCCTTTGATTTTTGGCCAAAAACAATGTCTAATTCAACATTTTGAGCGCTCATCATCGATCCCGACAACACGATCCCAATAAGGACAAATAGTCTATATAATTGAACTGATTTTAGCACAAAAAGTGGATTTAAACTGTGAGGATGCGTATCCCTCTAATGTACGTATAAGAAAGGTACTTTGTTACTCATTTGTTATAGAGAACGAGCAGATGTCTCGTGCTGTCTTTTGACATATTACTCATCGGTCCAGCCAAATATGACCCTAATACGATATCGTCATCACCATCGAGATCGATATCTCCTCTATCCATAACCATCCACCTGCCTTTGTCAGAGTTTTGTGCTCGTGTAATATTGTATTGCTGCTCACTTCCGCCTATAAAGACTTGGACAGATTGCTTTTGACCTATTGAGAAGTAAGAGCTTACTACAAAGTCAAGATATTCGTCACCGTTTATATCGATCCATTTACCTTGAGTGGCGCCATGAAGAGGATAGAAAAAGGTTTCTTTGAACTTGTCGTTTCCCTGATTGATGTAGACTCGTACACCATGGAAGGATTTGGGTATAATGGAGTAGTCTGCATTATCTCCGTTCACTATGAGTAAGTCATCAAGGCCATCTTTGTTGATGTCCATGATATCTATATCGCTCAAGCCAAATGCAGGCCCAAATCGGAGGATAGGCTCGAGTCGAAAGTCTCGGTATTCATCGATTTTATAGATGCCATCGAGGCCTTGTGAGATACTTACGAGTAGTTCTCTCTTAGAAGGTGTTGGACTTAACTGAGCTCTATGTATCCTGTAGGCACCAGGATATTGATGGACAGGTGTGCGATTGTTTTCTTGATCTATGATAGAGAGTCCACCAGTGCGATATCCAAACTCAGAAACATAGAGTTGACTTCGCTCCTTTCTAACCTGTACGGGCCTTTTTAGATGGTCAGCTACTATACTTTTTTCATCTGTCAAAAGCCAAATAGTACCATCAGTACCTTCATGAGGATCTATAGTTCTGCAACTTACGATGTAAGTGCTATCTTCTTTATAATCATATATGTGTAAGATATCTTCACCTATCAATGTGCTATCCCTAATGTTTAACTCAGAAGATAAATCAAAAAGTTGTTTTTGAAAACCTACTAGTAATCCTCCTAATTTAGGTACGGTGACTGCGGTAATATATCCTTCTGATGGAAGAGAAAAAGTCTTTTCAACAAATTCGTCCTGAATAGGTAATTCTTGATAAGAAATAGTGTCAGGTTTTTCTAATCCGTGGTTTTCAAAAAAAGAAAGTAGTTCGCTCCAAGTGTCATCATCCATCGGAAGTCTACCAAGTTTGGTGTAAAAGGACTTGTTAGCATATGTGTATGTGGATTTGCCATCCCAAGCAAAGTAATTTGCCATCTCCGGTAGGACTGATTCGGTCCATGCCTTAGAAGTAAGCAGGGTAGGGTCGGGATAAAGATGACAGCTTGCACAATGTTGTTGAACTAACTTATTACTCAGGTGCTGTGGTTGATCTGACTGACAACTCCATATTACCAACATGAAAGTGCCTATAAGAAGTGTGACATAACTCGAAGAAGATGAAAAGGTCATATGTTGATAGTCCTTAACTCACCATTTGTTTTTGTGATTTCAATCTCAGTTACGTAATTAGGAACTAGAATCTTGCGAGACCCTTGAGATAAGAAACCCTGCCCATAAGGGTGCTCTGATATCCACTCTTTTTCACTTGATGTGTACTTTACTTTGAAATCATCTTTTTCAAGTATAAAGTATTTCGACTCAGCTTGTAGATCATGTTTTCTAATTTCTCCTTTGTTGGAGCCAGATATAAGTGAGAGACGATCTCCAGTCCACAGGGTAGCAAGTGACTTGCCACTATCAGGCACATAAAAACCTGATTCCTTATAAGTTGACGGCCTAAACTCTTGATCTCCTTTTCCTAAGAGGACAATTCCATTTATGGCGTCCATCCTTCCAAATACAAGCTCATTACCAAAGTCATTACCTACTAGAAGGATATCTTGATGTCCATCTTGATTGATGTCTTTCACTAGGGTGCCAAAAATAGGAGCGAGTTGGGCTTCAAGGGGTAGTTGAGTCATCTCAAAACCACCTTGTCCATTATTCCATAATACGGAAGAGAAAGGATAGTTGGCCTCCAAAACTTTCGTGCTATCAAGCGTCTCCCTTTTAATTAGCACATCTCGATCCGCTAAGGCATACTGCTTATATGATGGGAGCATTTTTCGAATTGAATTAATCTCTTTAGCAAAATCCATCCTAGAAGAGAAAGGGTACTCTTGACGCTCACCTTTTTGATCTTTTAGATAGACAAAAGGTAGAATATCTTCAGAGCCGTTTTTATCGAAGTCATTGACATAGATGCGATAAGGGTGTTCGTCTGATATCGGGAAGTAAGTATTGAGGCCAATATTACCTAAGATATAATCCATATCACCATCGCTATCTAGATCTCCTGCAGATATGCTATTCCAAAATCCTTGCTTGCCAGATAGGGAGGATTGTTTCTCTTTTGTAAATCCATCAGCACTATTCTTGAAAAAATGTACCTCTCCAAGTTCTGTTGTTAGTATTACATCGATCCAGTTATCATTATTATAGTCTGACCAAAGTAGGTCGGTTACCATACCGATGTCAGATAATAGTGATGAGATATCTGATACTTCAAATTTGATTTGCCCATTAGAGACATTCTCTAATAAAAACGATTTCGCAGGGTTAGGATATGCTCCATAATGCACTCTGCCTCCTATTAGGATATCTATATCCAAATCTTGATCAAAGTCTACAGCAGTTACATTGCATGCGTTAGCGACATATTCTGGTAAAAGGTCACTGATGTTTTTTAGTATACCTCCTTCATTGACAAAGAGTTGATCTTGGAGCTGATTACTATCATCTTGTAGTTCGTAACTACCAGATGCTATGAAAATATCATTGTCTCCATCTCCATCAAAGTCAGCGATAATAGTACCTAACTCTTCGGTGTTTTCATTAGAACTTGCTAAGCTATCTTGTCGAAACTCTCCATTTTTCTGCTGATAGAACAACTGCCCTTTGAAAAAGGTAGAGCCGCCGATATATATATCATCTAAGCCATCAGAATTAAGATCACCTACTGATACCGAAGGTCCGAATTCGGATAGTTTATGAGGTAGCAGTGGCTGGATATTATAATCTATAAAATCTTCTTCCTTGTGTTTAAGTGCGAAAGAGGTATCTCTTTTTATGATTGATTGAGTTTGTATAGACCCCTTGTTCTGATGTACTTTAAGAGAAGCATTATAGTCGATTCTCAGTATACCATCAGTCGTCGGGTTAGAGATATTTGATTGTTCTCCAGTAGGCCAAATAACTACAATACTATTAACCTGGGCACTTCCGATACCTATGTGTACGCGTTTGCTATGAGATGATAGATAACCCCGATAAATACTATGTTCATATGTGATCACACCATTATCGGTATACACCATTAGAGTTGTTCCAAGCGCATCGAGATTGCTTTTAGTACCAGATAATTCTATAGATAAAGCGCGATGCTCAAGAGAGACTGGGGCCGTGTTTTTATATAAGGTAAGAGAGTCATTAATATTGTTGATTACTAAGTCAAGGTCTCCATCGTTATCAAGATCTCCATAGGCAGCGCCGTTAGAATAACTCGGTTCATCAAGGCCCCAAGAATCAGATACATCTTCAAAGCTAAAACCGCCAGTATTGCGATATGCGTAGTTGTTAATCTTGATGGATGGAATCTTGCTGAGTAGCATTTCTTTGGATACAAATCTTAGAGCATCATTTTGATAATCAATAAAGTCATGATCTGTAACATCACGAGGGAAGCCATTTGTAATGATCATATCTCTATAACCATCATGGTCAAAATCAGCAACTAAAGGTGACCAACTCCAATCAGTCGCCGATATACCTGAGTAAAGAGAGACATCAGAGAACATCGGTTCATCATTTTGATCGATACCATTATTAAGTTGTAATGTATTTCTTACAAACTGGTAAGAATATCCAAATCTTTCAAAGTTGAGATAAGCGTTATAGTTAGTCTCGCCTAGCAATCTCTTTTGACGATAGTTTCCTTCAGGTAACATGTCTAGAGCTATAATATCACTATATCCATCATTGTTGATATCTACTACGTCATTACCCATGGCTGAGTGTGAGGTATGCTTGAGATAGTCTCTGGACTTATCCTTATATGTTCCATCCTTTTGATTCACATAAAAGATATCATCAGAGAGGAAGTCATTACTGATATAGATATCTCTCCATCCGTCTTTGTTGATATCACATATATTGATTCCCAAGCTAAATCCAGGTATGCTGATTCCAGCTTTGTCTGAGACATTTACAAATTGCGGATTGCCATTAGGGCCTTGAGTGTTTTCATAGAGTCTATCTACACGTTGGAAAAATTGTCTTTTAGATTGGGCTCTATATTGGCTATGGTATCTCGTGTTTCCCATCTCATTGACTATGATCATCATATCGAGATCTTGGTCGTTATCGTAATCAAAGAAGGCAGCATGTACAGAGTATGAGTTATCATCAAGCCCATATTCTTTGGCTTGATCTAAAAACGTAACAACTCCTTCATCATTGACACCTTGGTTGATGTAGAGGTTATTCACTCGCAATGTTGAGTCTCTACTGGTTGTATTACAAACATAGATGTCTTGCCACCCATCATTATTAATATCTACGACTGTCACCCCTGATGTCCAAGTGCCTGATGAAGCTACACCAGCTACTGCAGTTACATCTTTGAAAGACATGTCACCTTCATTGAGGTAGAGAGCGTTGTCTACGATGTTGCCAGCGACATAGATATCTTCTAAACCGTCATTATTGAAGTCAGCAAGGCCGATACCGCCGCCATTGTATATGTATTCGTAATTGAGAATATTAAGACTGTCAGTCTCTTCGATTACATTGTTAAAGTGAATGTTACTATGCCCTGGATCTATGGAGGCAAATTTTTTACCACTGTCCGAACAGCCATAGAAGCACAGCGCAACTAGAATTATAGATAGAATATGATATCTCATGGTTGATTAATTGAGCTTGAAGATTCTAGTCGCACTATTATTGATACCAAATATCAACGCCGACGAGTTGTCAGACAATTGTATTGATTCTATATCTCTGATTTCTCCAGGTATCCGAGGTTTTTGTTTGCTTGTCGACCATTCTTCAAATCCAGCCCCCTTTAAATTGATAAGAAAAAGGCCATCGGATGAATTAAGCCTTCCAATCTCGGGCTTTAAGCCGAACATGTTTCCTCCTATGCAAAGGTCTTCATATCCATCATTATTGAGATCGATGGATTTAATAGAAAATATAGGAGACAGCTGTGCGGCGAAAGGAAGAAGTGATGTTTCAAATCTAAAATCACCTTTATTTATAAAAACAGCACTAGACAGTTCTGTAGCTAGTAACTTTTGGCTTTTGTCGAGTTTATCTTTATCTAATAGATTGGTAATGCTTGCTTGAGCATAGTCTCTATTTTTAAGCACTGCTTTCTTTAGCCCTGGAAGTTGTTTTGTTAGGTCATTCTTAGAAGCAAATAAGGAGGCCGTTTTATCTTCTGGAGCAAACCAAGTTATTATATTTTCAGTTTTCTTATTATCATCAAAGTCTTGGACATACATCATGAGAGGTCTCTCTTCTGTTGCTTGTAACTTAGAGTTGTCGCCCCAGTTACCTGCTACGATATCCAGCTTGCCGTCTTTGTCCACATCGGTTTTCTCAAGAGTCTGCCAGAGACCATGACTGTTAGGGACTGCACCTGCGAGTTCTAGTTTGCCGTTATTGTTTTTAAAAATATTAATAGGCATCCACTCACCAGCGACTACGAGATCATCGTCGTTATCATTATCGAGGTCTATAGCTAGTGCATCTGTTATCAATCCTATGCTGCCAGTTTCCTGAGTGGTCACATCTCGCCACTGTCCATTCTCTTCTGTAAATAGAAAGTTGCGAGGTGTTAATCCATAATTTCCAGGTACAGCCCGAGCACCAAAGAATATACCTCTTTTGTTATCTCCTAAGTCGAGTTCTTCTATAACAGATAGATTACCGACAACTCTGAATGCACTAATAGAAGCTCTTTCAAAAATACCTTGTCCATCATTTAGAAAAATCCGAAGAAGGTAGTTCTCTGTTGGGGTAGTTGGATTATTGCCTCCGGAGCCAATCACTAAATCTAGATCGCTATCACGATCTATATCTATCAGAAGCCCACAGGTGCTTTCGTAGGCAGAAGTTGCGTCTAGGGAAGGCTGCTCTTGATACGCAAACTCAGCGCTATTCTTTTGTAAGAACACCTTATCATTATCTCCTTGAGCTCCAAGTAGTATATAATCTTGTAGGTTATCATTATTCAGATCTCCAATAAGAACTTCGGGTCCTTCTGTAGAAAGCATATGTGGCAATAGGTTTTCATAATTAAAATCATTGAATAAATTTTCTTTATGAATGGACTTCGAGCTAGCTAGTATCTCCGTAAGGGCTTCAATACCTTTGTTCTTTCTGATTGGCTGAGGGCAAGATTGTGCTTCTTGGTCTTTTAATTCAATGAGTTGATTAACCTGGACATTTGTCATTACCTGGCACTTACCATTTGGCCATGTGATCATCAAAGAGTCGATATTCTCTGCAGAACCAAGCCCGATTGTAAGCTTGGGCTCAGTGGAACTTTGAAAGCCACGGCTCTGGAGATTTTGAGCATGATAAGTCTGCCCGTCTGTTTTAAGTTCAACTTTGGCGCCTAGACCAAATCTATTTTGACTTGCAGATTCAAAAGTTAGCTGTATATAATTGTTGCCACTGGTTTCGCTTTCATTTTGATAGACGAAGGCAGGCATATTCACATTGTTAACTATGAGATCTAGGTCACCGTCGTTGTCAAGATCTCCATATGCAGAACCATTGCTAAAGGAAGGTTGTCCGAGTCCTAAGCCTTGAGCTTTATTTACGAAAGTGAGATTGCCTTGGTTAACGAATGCATAATTAGAAAGCTTATTAGAAGGTAGGAACTCAAGAAAATCTTTAAAATCAAAACGACCTTTTTCTTTTATTATACTGCCGACTGCGACCTCGTCTTCTAGGAAGTCGGAGAAGTCCATGTCCGTGATGTCATGATATACACCATTGCTGACGAAGATATCCTTGAGGCCATCGTTATCAAAGTCAAACATCAGAGCTGCCCAACTCCAGTCCGTAGCGTTAACACCTGTTATGTTAGCCGCTTCTCTAAAGTGACCGTCGCCATTATTGAGTTGTAGGCAGTTTTGCGTGTACTGATAGTGATAGTCATTGCGATACTTCAGATCTTCCAGATTATAATCATTGAAGATCGTTGTTTGTTTGATCCTTTTATTAGTTGATGGTAGCATATCGGTACTGAAGATGTCGTATGTCCCATTGTTATCCAGATCAGCTATATCTGCCCCCATACTTGCTGTCGAGGTCATTGAGATTCTTTCGGTAAGATCTTCCTTGAAAGTGCCATCTTTTTGATTAATATAGAGATAGTCTCTTTCCCAGAAGTCATTGCTTATATAGATGTCTTGCCAGTTATCACCGTCGAGATCTGACACTGATACTCCAAGGCCATATCCGATCTTACTTCCGTAAATACCCGCTTGCTCAGATATATCCACGTACTTGCCGTTATCATTTCTTAGTAGTTTATCACCTCCTGCGTAGTCTCTTTCGTTTCTGACATTTTTAAAGTCAATCTTACTAGGATCCTTGAAGCTGTTATTGACAAGGTACATATCAAGATCACCGTCTTTATCAAAGTCAAAGAAGGAAGCGTGTGTCGAAAATCCTTGATCATCCAAGCCATACGTACTTGCACTCTCCGTAAAGGTGAGATCACCGTTATTAATGAAGAGTTCGTTTGTCTTATTATCTCCTTTGGCATCACCCGAGTTACAGACATATATATCTAGAAAGCCGTCCCCGTTTATATCTGCCATGGATACGCCTGTACTCCATGCCATATTACCTGATACTCCAGCTTGATCGCTGATCTCCTCGAACTGGAAGTTGCCTTTATTGATGTAGAGTTTATTAGGAGTCATGTTAGCCGTAAAGTATACATCGGCTAATCCGTCATTGTTGACATCTCCTATGGCGACTCCACCACCGTTATAGTAGTTTCTATAGGTAAGGACATTAAAGTCTTCTTGATCTTCAACTTGGTTGATGAAGTCGATACCAGAGGCTTCTAATAATCTGAAGGTGGTGGACTCGATGTCTTGAGGTGCAGAATTTGCTTCGGCTGGATTATCACAAGCAGTATGAGATAGAGCAATAATGAGAATGAGTAGGAAGGGTTTCCACATAGACCAAAAATAAAAAGAGACGGCCCAAAAAGGACCGTCTCCACATAAATATTAATTAAGAATCTAGAATCTTAAAATCCAGGATTCTGCTGTAGCATATTTACCCCGTCAAGCTCACTTAAGTCAACTTGCTGACTAGGAAGTGGGAATCTATTGTGACGCTCTTCTACTAGGAATGCTTCACTTAGATATCCTCTCTTAGAGATGTCACCATCAGGTCTCGCGTTGTTAGCTGCGAAGTATGCATTCATTGTCTGGGCAAGTATTCCCCATCTTCTTAAATCATACATTCTGTGACCTTCTTGTGAAAGCTCTATTCTTCTTTCAAGACGTACAGCATCTCTAGCTGCGCTTGCATTAGTCCATGCATCATCATAAGTACCTACTGCGTAGTTAGCCCATGTGATCCCTGGATCATCGATAGCTACAAGAACATCTGCACCTGAAGTAGCAGGACCTTGTGCACAACCACCAGCTCTAGATCTTACTTGATTAACTAGATCACGTGCTCTTTCAAGATTTCCTAACTCAACTTCTGCTTCTGCAAGAAGAAGTAATACATCTGAATATCTGATGATATTGTAGTTGATCGCTGTTACTTGTGGTCCCCAAGCACCTGGCGTAGCTGCTGAGTTGAACTCAGGCTGTGATCCGAAGTATTGAGTCTTCTTAGGACTGTATGGTCCAGCGAAGTTTCTATCTCTAATCCAAGTTGGATTGTGAGTTCCATGATCCCAGAAAGGAACATCATCACGACCAACAGATAGATCTAATCTTGGATCAACAAAATCATCTCCTGATATATCTGTACCGTCTATTAAAGGCATACCACTTGCATCTACTTTAAAAGCATTCACAAGATCTTGTGTAGGCTGGTTAAATCCACAGCAACCAAATGGGCTACCTGAGTGTGGGAAACCGAGACGTGTACCATAGTTACCGTTGTTAGCACCTGGATCACCATCATTCGTTGAGAACTGTACCGCAAATACACTCTCTGCAGAGTTATCAGTAGCTGCGTTAAAGTTATCTTGGAAGCAAGCATTCAATGCGTACTGACCACTGTTCACTACTTGATCAAGAGCTGCTTTTGCTGCTGCAAAATTTCCAGCAAACATTTGAGCTCTTCCGAGGTAAGCGTTAGCCGCACCTCTAGATGCTCTACCAACTTCTGCTTGAGAAACAGGTAATCCTGAAGCTGCTATTTCTAGATCCGCGATGATGTCTGGTAAGATATCTGTTGCATTAGACTTACGGAATTCTGAATCATCCTCTGTAAAGAATGGAATAGCACCAAACATTCTCCATAGATCAAAGTGAAAATGCGCTCTTAAGAATCTTGACTCAGCATCTATCTCAGCACGACGTGTATCACTGATTGATTCTGATCCAATGTTTAAGGCTCTTGTGGCATTAGCCCTAGCTATACCTTCGAATCTTGAAGAGAAAAAGTCATCTAATAGACCATTACTAGGTAACCACTGATATAACTCTATCTGAGTAATATCTGCTATATCTGATGCATCAGATCCTTTGTGTGCATCATCTGAAGCAACACCTGACCAGATCCAGTGACCTGCATCACGACCCCAAGGGCCAAAATTTCCCCACTGTCCATTCCAGCCATCAAGCATAGAATAAGCTGAAATCAAGGAAGCCTCGATACCAGCTGGGCTTTGTAGCGCTGCTCCATCAAGAGAGCCTTGTGGATTCAGTTCTAGAAAATCCTCGCTACATGCAG
>CAZXIE010000010.1:42723-51847 GCA_964640065.1 uncultured Saprospiraceae bacterium | reverse complement strand
TAGATTCTTGGTTCTATTAATTTTCTAGTTTATTCATTCCTAATTACCACTAACTATGTTATATCCGGACAAAACCCCTCCTTTTGTCCACTTCTATTTTCTGTTAACATATACGTATTTTTCTTCATAAGTCAATGTCTATGATATCACAGCCGATTACAAACGACTACAAACGTTTATATACGGCTAGCAGGGGCATGTACTCTTTATGATAGTAGATCTATCTGTAGCTATACCCGTCTAAGTTAATAGTTATATCAATAAATCACTGATATCGTGAAAGACCATCTATCAGATGCTCATATCATTCATATAAGATGAAGCTTCAAAGACAAACCTGAGATAATGATGGTTAAATAGGTCGTATATCAAAGCAGCAAGGGAGCCGATGGTAAAAAGATAAACTGCCTCTCACTAGTTAGAAGCTTCCACGATAGCCCTCGCTAACTCTGGAAATCGCCATACTAAGCCAGCTCTATCGAGCATACCGAAGTTGCCACCATCGTCCCAAGCAATGGTAAGCATACCTCTAGCTGCTGCTTGTGTCGCATAGTAGGTGACATACTCTAGGCGTTCATCGAGGTTATTTTTATTAGTAGTCCCCCACTCTCCTAATATGACTGGGCGATCTTGCTGGACAATCCACTTCTCTCTGATCTTATCTAACTCTGCATCTAGGGCAGCCCTTTCAACATCACTACCCCACTCGGCCGGTCCATCTTCAAGACCGGCAAACTCCCATGGGAAGTAACTGTGTAGAGATATAAAAATATTAGGGTCGTCGTTAGGGATAACTAAGTCATCCATGGCTGCAGGCACCGTACTTGCCGCGTATGAGGATATCATGACATGTCTTCCTTCATTGTTTCCACCAGTGGCCCTGATGGCATCTACAGAGGTCTTATGATAGGAATTTAGGACTTCTCTTCCTTCTTGAGTACCTCCTGTCCATTCTTCAGGAGAGCCTTTGAGTCTTGGCTCATTGATACTTTCAAAAATCAAGGAGTCGCCATACGTTGCGAAGCGCTCTGCTACTTGCGTCCATAGACTTGATAGTCGCTCATTCACTTGATCGGCATCAGCTTGAGTTGGTTTCAACCAATCATCGTCGTGGTGAACATTGATGATAACATGCATCTGCTGTCGCAGACCATGTTCCACTACTTCTTCTATTCGATCTAGATAGGCACGCTCTATCGTGTAAGGGAAGAACTCAGACTGATTAAAGCCCCAAGTAACTGGGATCCGCAGTGTACCAAATCCCATCTGCTTCACAAGTGCTATCTGACTACTAGTCGGTAGCGGGTTACCCCATGCTGTTTTATCTCTATCGATGACATCAAAGCTATTGCCTAAATTCCACCCTACTCCCATCTCATCGAGAAGCTCGAAAGAACTGATATCCCTGATCTCACCGGTAAAGTCGGTACGAACTGTCGGCGTCGTCGGTGTCGGAGTTACAACAGTAGGTGTGGGGGCAGGAGTTGGTTCTTCGGTAGTGGAAGAACAACTTGAAGTGTTGAGCATTATTAATACAATGCACGACATACCTAGTATTTCAAGAATCGACTTGTTTTTCATGCTTCTAAGATAGATAAGATCTTTAACTATCTCACTTGAGCTGAAGGTCTCCTGAACGGTTAAAAACCCTTGAAATAGTGCCGCTTAGCATGTTGTATTGCGTCTCCTGGCGCAATATATTCATCCTTATTTATCGGTTAACTCTGGTTATGATCACGATGAGCGATGCGCCCGGAGACGAAACCTAACTTTGAAAAAGAAATTGTGCTGTCTTTCGCGTCTCGCGACAGACTTGTACAGCCTTACATTCTATTTAATTCATTCAATTAATAATGTGACATCGGAGATGTCAAATCTTGGTAGCCGAGGGTGAAACCCTCGGTTTAAAACGTCAACCAATGTTTCGTTTGGCCAGCATTTTTGTGTCAACGCCGTAACATAGTGAAGGTGCCGAGGATAAAGACATCAGAATGTCTTTTGACCGAAGGGTACATAACAAACGATTTTACCCGCCAATAGGTAGGAATATCACCGAACCCTAAACCAAAAAGATCCACCATGATCTTCTGGTGACACAACTGTATCTAGTTGCCATACGGGGTCCAATATTTGCGAAAGCGAAGAGTGCTGACTTACAAAATAAGATGGCATCAATATCTCGTACTTATCAGAGCTACACAACAGGGCGATAGCTAGTGCGTACTGCTCACTATACATCCTATCGCACATCTCCTGGGGATAATCGTACGGCAGGTAGATATCGTGGATATGGACGATGACACCTGATCGTAATCTAGGAAGTATATCTAAGAAAAAGACGGTCACATCACTATTAGGAAGTAGGCGATGAGAGTTATCGATAAAGAGGAGATCACCGGCGACGAGATCTGAAAAAACATCTACATCTACATCTTCCAGGCGCTTACTGATCGAATGATCCGTGTGTCCTTGGATCGAGGCTCTCGGATGTGGATCGATACTAGTAAGACTCGTATCTAAGTGATGATCCTTGATGGCTTGTCTTGTGACCAGTGTGCTGTATCCACTGCCAACTTCAAGATAGCGAGACGGTTGATATAGACCTAACATGGTATGCAGCATGATGGTATCCCAGGCAGGTAGATAATCGTTGCGCCAAGTAAAGGTGGTCTGAGAAAGATGGGCCTGGAGCTCCTTGAAGTGTTGGATATAAGAAAGTGCTGTGACTAAATGCTCTTTGTAGATCTGGGTATTTGCCTCTATCAGCTCTAATAACTTAGGATGGGGAGTCTCAGATGTATACCTAGGCCGAGCCTCGACCGGGTAGTCCAGATGAACGGTCTGATAAGCAGGGTTCAGCACCCGATATATATGTCTGATCAACTCCTTCATATGAGGTAATACAATCCTATCTCCTAGATCTCACATTCTATCAAAAAGACAATTAACAGTCTTTTAAGATGATTAACTGAACAAGGCTTGGACTGTGTCGTTCTTATCGCATTCTATTTAACCATAATTATTTAAGCACATGATACGATTATTACTACTTGCGTTAGTGACCTTCGTTGGTATCGAAGCGCAAGCTCAAATGACGAAATCCGTTGATATAGAAAACAGTGTTATCAACTGGACGGGATCAAAGCTAACAGGAAAGCATACGGGGACACTACACCTAACTGATGGCTCATTACAGTTTACAGATGGGAAGTTGACAGGTGGGGCGTTTACGATAGATATGACCTCTCTGGCATCAATAGATCTCGAAGGTGGTACTGCGGCTAAGCTACTTGGACACTTGAGTTCAGATGACTTCTTTGGTGTAGCAACTTATCCAACAGCACAACTTACGATCACAGAAGTTGGCATGGCTGAAGGTGCGTATGCAGTAACGGCAGACTTGACGATCAAAGGGAAGACTGCTCCTGTGTCATTCATAGCTAACATAGATCCTTCTGGTGCTAAGGCAGATATCACAGTGGACAGAACCGTCTACGATGTCAAGTATGGCTCAGGTAAGTTCTTCGATAATCTCGGAGATAAGGTGATAAATGATAACTTCGATCTAAGTGTAAGCCTGGCTTACTAAGGTCTAAGATCAAATCTTGGTGATTAGGAGTAGTCCTAATCTATGAAAAGGGAAAAGCTCAGTAGAGCTTTTCCCTTTTTTGTTGACATAAGTTCGCTTCGGAGTTGAGCATGATAGCGTTGCTGTAGGCTTCCAGCCTCAGCAATTAAAGGTTTAATCGGACATCCGATGAATATTCATTCACGCAAAGCGTGAAACGTTCTGGTACAACTCGCCCAAAGAATAAAATCTCGTTAGCGGCTAGGCGCGCGCATCTCGGCTTAGCCGAGGGAGCACGACGAAAAAAGCCGAGATTTTATCACGAGGAAGCTTAGGCGTTAGTTCTGCATTACATACTCTAGTAAATTTAGGGTCTATGAAGCGAGGATTAGCAGAACAAGATCTTTGCGTCTCTTTGTATCGACTGACAAAGAGACAAGGAAAATCAAGCATGAAAACAGATAAATTGATCGTAGCAATGAGCTAAAAGGGCCTTTCATGCTAAAGCAGTCTTTTCTGTTCTATGCACAGCTTAATAAAAACCATCACAAACTAGATTATGGCTAGATCGCTGTTTAACCAATTCGTTGTTGTAGGCTTCCAGCCTCAGCAATTAGAAACAATCCGTCAAGGCAAAATAGTTTGTCATGTACCCTTCGGTCAAAAGACACTCTGATGTCTTTATCCTCGGCATCTTCACTATGTTACGGGGTTGACACAAAAATGCATGCCAAACATGTTATTGGATTATTGATAACCACGGGTTAGCACCCGTGGCTAATAAGCTTCGACCATTTCAAAGTCATTCACTTGAGACTATTGCCAGAGCTTTTAGGAATATGAACCACTCCGTTGCTACAGGCTTCCAGCCTCAGCAAATAAAACACCAGCAACTTTAACATCCACAAATCACCATGAGTTCGTAACATAACCGTATCCTTATCCGTCGTACATAAGAAGAGCATGCCATGCAAGCTCTCGTATTTACCAAAACAATCGTCATGCTATCATCATCAACGAAACTGACCATCATCTCTTTAGTGGGCATCCTTTCTCTCTCTTCTTGTGCAAGTAACCAATCCTTCAACAAGTATTATAAGCAGAATAAGAAGCATAGCGATATCGCTTTTTCATTTCCTAAGTGGGCAGCGATGGTTGCCATACCTGCTGAAGAAAAAGAGGAAGTCAGGTACTTCACAGAAGGCATGAATCGAGTCAGAGTCCTCGTAGATGGCGAAGATGATGGCGTGCATATGGAATCATTTGTATCCTATGCCGATGAAGACGAGTATAGCACTTACCTCGTAGCTCGAAAAGATGGTAATGATATCGGCGTGATGGCCAAAGAGGATGGCGATTATATCAGAGAGATCGTCCTATCTCTTAATACTGACGATGCCGCCATGGTCGTCGGTATCCTTGGTAAGATGCACAAGAAAACCTTCTTTGGAGCACTAGACAAGGCCAAGAACGCAGACTTGGATTAGAATCTGTTGACACCCTGGAAATTGTTCCTTCCAGTTTCGTACTTCAGATAGTTAGAGAATGGTGAAGCAGATACGCCGATAAAGAAGGTGAACGTATCTCTCTGTGGTTGCCAAGATATCCTCATGTTCCAACAGTGCAGTTCACGCGTGAGGGTAAATGAAGGAAATACGAACCTTCCATTTTTTATGTCGTAAGACAAGTTACCCACGCGCATGCCCCACTTATCTGAAAGAGGGATATTGCCCGTAGTAAGCCGTATGGAGTGTGCTTGAGTCTCGAACTGATCGTCTTCACTTCCCGTACTTCTAAAGCCATAACTGAAGTTATGGTCGATCCTAAAACCCGAGAACCAACTAAATAATTCTTCCGGGGCATCAGGGTCCTTCTTTTCTCTAGATCTTGATCTCGACCGACCTCCAGACCCACTGATCTGATAGTCACCTTTGAATATATCTCGTATGTCACTCAGTGTTAAGGCGGTAGCCACTGTGAACGCTAGTTGATCCAACCTGAGTAATCTACCTTCGGCCGCCCAGACAGTTTGATTCAACCTCCTTGCACCTTCTCTTATATAGGGATCTAGCGTCCCTCGCAGAGATAGACGAGTCAGTCCACCAAGTACATTGGCCGCGCCATTTACTGTGATCTGACTCCAGTTAAGAGAATCCGCTTGCAGATTATAACTACCTGCAAAGTTGAGGGAATTCAAAATCTTAAACTTCCGCTCAGTACTATCTTTCTTGGACCAAAGCTTACCTTCTAAAGTGTTGTTGAGACTATAGTTGATCCTAGCTCCTCCTTGAATCAGATTTCTAGAAAAGATGAGGGTCTCACCATTGGTAGATCGAAAGGGGTTGAATTCGAGTTCACCGAAACCAATCAGGCTAGGATCTATACCCAAGCCTATCGTATCTATCTCCTGAAGACGCCCTTCTGTAGATGGTGAAAATCCCAGACTCACCGTTGGTGTCACCTGATGCCGCAGTCCTCGTATTAGTCCTTTTTTAAAAAGTACCGTTCCAAATACATTGGTACTGATACCGGCGGTAACATTGAGCTCTCGCAAGGATTCTAATCCTTGCCTGACACCTCCTATTTGTCGACCTGTACTGTCGATGCCTGTACCTTCATACGTCTGAAAGTAGTTAAACTCATCATAGGTAATAGCTGTATTAAAATTAAAAAACTCCAGCAGCTTATACGATGCGTTAAGGTCGACATCCTGTGATAAGCCATATCGAAAGAGATCTAAAGTCTCACTTGTAAAGAGCAGTGTATCAGTTGTACTTACCCGATTTTGAAATCTTCCCGAATACTGGGCATTGATCTTTTCATACCACTTCTCATTAGCGCTAGAAGTAGAGTTGTTTTTAAATGGGAAGAATCTAGAAACTCTTAATTGTAACTCTGGTATCGTAAAGTTGATCGATCTCGTCTGTGTACTCTGACTATGCTGCAGGCTTGCTGTGAAGTTTGTCTTACTACTGATCTTATATGCGTAAGAGAAATTAGAATTGATCTGACTATTCAGTTGAGACTGAGCATCTGAAAAGTTTCTTCTATCAAAATCATTAATTGTAAAATTCAGCGAGCCTCCGATCGTCCGATACGGATGAGCTTTCGAATCTTGCCGATGTGTGAGCCGAAGACTATAGGCCTTTTGTATATTAGGTGAGGTATCGAAGGCGATATCCTGGATCTCGCGAGAGTATCTAAGCGAGACGCTACCTGTATACTTATATCTCTTTCTATAATTAGATGCAGCATTGAGCGAAAAGGTGCCACGCGTATACAGATCTGCCGTTAACTTCAGATCCAACTTATCTGATAGTGCGAAGTAATAACCTATGCCCCGAGTACCGATCCCAAGATCTCCATCTACTACTATGGGATCTTGCTCTGGAAATAACAATCCCGAAGTACTCTGCCCGATACTAAACAAGGGTGCAAATGCAAATGGTAGAGCAAGTGGCGTAGGTATACCTCCTAGCTCTAAGTCAAAAGGCCCTATGACCGCTAGCTTCTCAGGTATGATCTTGAGCCTCGTTGTTCTGATGCCCCAGTGGGGATGATCATGACTACAAGTGGTTAAGACGGCATTCTTATTATATATCACATCATCGATATGTAAGCTGTCATTTTCAGCTTTTACAAACTTGGTAGTAGCACCATGGATATAGTATTCATCTTGTCGTATCCGCGCACCATGCACCAGTCCTTGCTGAGTTTCTAGATTAAAACGTATCAGATCTGCTTCTACATTTTGTTCGCCACTTTTGAAAAGAGGACGCTGCTCTTGGATAGGTGCTGATCGAGCTTCGACTTCATTAGTATTGAGATCTAGGATGATATAATCAGAAGTGACTTCGACATCCTCGTATCGCACATAGGCTTGTCCATATAGATGGATTTTCTGCGTTATCAAGTCAGTGATACTTGAGTCTCGCGATCCATACACCACTCCACCATCAGGTCGCTGAGTAGCTTGGCCACCCGATTGTAGAGCGAGTCCTCTACCCGTACCGCGCTCAAGATCAGGAGCAATCGTATCTGTTGGCAAAGGAGAAACATCCAGTAAAGTCGGCGCTGTAGTAGTCGAATCCGTCGTCGGTATCACCGTTGGTATAGGCACAAGAGTATCTTGCTGTGCATGCAGTATACACACAGAGGTAACACATAGGATCAAGGTCCAAATCTTACTCAAATACCAAACTTTTCTCTAGGCAACCCCTTCATAGGGTCCCTTAACTATTTTAATCATGCAAAAATCATACAAGTTTTCTTCCGTATCGCTTTCGCAAATATGGGCCGAAAGATGTAGCTAAAACGTCTGATTAACTAGAGATCATAGGGTCTTCGCACCACATATAACGTCATCTTAACCTTTTATCCATCTGGAAAGTCTGTCAGCTGTTGGCATATGACCAATTGGAACAACAAAGCAAGCCTAATATCGGTTACCTTTGCGTCCTCTTATGAACAACTATATATGTCACGAGAACTTAAGATAGGTATCATCACCTTGGTCACCTTGGCCATCATGATCTGGGGTTTCCAGTATATGAAAGGCAAAAACCTACTAAGTAAGGGGTACACATTTGAGGCATCATATCCAGATGTAGAAGGGATATCAGTTGCATCTCCTGTACAGATCAATGGTCTTCCTGTAGGTAATGTCTCCTCTATCAGAGTCAATCCTAATGATGTGAAGTCTATGATCGTCACCTTTGATATCGAAGGAGATTTTCAACTTCCTACATCTACTAAAGCACTGATCGCTTCTCCTAGCGGAGTAGTCGGTAGTAAGCGTATCATCTTGAGTTATGATCAGATCTGTGATGGCACTAACTGCCTCGAAGGCGGAGAGATGCTCGAAGGAGGCTATAGAGGTATCATCTCCACCCTCGTAAGTGGTGATGAGATAGATGGCGTTCTTAGCGGGCTCCGTACTAATCTCGGTCCTATGATGGATAGCATCCTTCTTAAAGTCGCAGGAGAAGAGGCCGAAAACAGCATCGCCAGCTCGATGCGCAATATGGATCTCTTAAGTGCCAATCTTGCTTCAGCTACTGGCCAACTTAATCGACTCCTAAGCCAGTCTACAGAAAATATCACTGAGACGATGTCTAACATAGCTGTGGTAACTGGATCATTCGCTAAGACACATGAAGATCTCGAGAAGCTGATCACTAATTTTTCAGCTCTCTCAGAGGATCTAGCATCTGCTGATCTGGGAGCAACGCTATCGAAGACTACCGAGACGATCGAAGGAGCTAACAGCCTACTAGCATCGCTGGAGTCCACAGTAGATAAGACAAGTACGTCTCTCACGAGTGTCAATAGTCTTCTACAGAAAATAGATACGGGACAAGGAACCATGGGACGTCTCATGAATGACCCAGAAATCTATCACAACCTCAAAGCTACTAGCGAACATCTTGCTCTGTTACTACAAGATCTAAGATTGAATCCTAAGCGATATGTGAAGCTGTCTGTCTTTGGCAAAAAAGACCAGCCGTATACGCCATCAGATGAAGATCCAGCCTTAGACGATATCCAACGCCAAGA
>CAZXIE010000010.1:0-42623 GCA_964640065.1 uncultured Saprospiraceae bacterium | reverse complement strand
GGGACACTTATCACAAGGCCCAGTAGGATCACTTGTATAATCAAGAAAGGTATCACACCTCTATAGATGTGCATCGTAGTGACCTGAGGTGGTGCTACCCCCTTGAGATAGAATAGTGAAAATCCAAAAGGAGGAGTCAAAAAGGAAGTCTGCAAGTTAAGTGCTAGCAATATCCCAACCCACACAAGATCTATCCCATAACTCAAGAAGATAGGTGCTACGACTGGCACTACGATAAAGATGATCTCGATGAAGTCTATAAAGAACCCTAAGAAAAACACTATGACCATAACAAGTACAAGAAAAGTGGTCGAAGACAACTCACTACTTGAGATCAACGTCTGTAGATAAGTATCCCCTTCTAGCCCCTTGAATACAAGCGCAAAAGTGGTAGCTCCCAAGAGGATCAAAAAGACCATACTCGTGAGATGCGTAGTACCACGCATCACATCTCTTAGGACTTGAAAGGAAAACTTTCTTTCAACTAGTGTAAGTAAGGTAGCTCCCATCGCTCCTACCGCTGCTGCTTCTGTAGGGCTAGCGATACCTGCAAATATGGACCCTAACACCGCGATGATGAGGATAAAAGGAAGGACAAATGCTCGTATAATGCTCCCAAGTTTCGTCTCTGTAAAATCAGAATCTTTTAGAGGTGGTGCCACATCTGGCTTGAGGTGACTGATGATCCAGACATATAAGATATAGGCCCCTACGAGGATCAAACCTGGCAGTAGAGCTGCTCTGAAAAGATCTCCAACTGAGACATTGAGTACACTCCCTAGCAATACTAACACTACAGAAGGCGGGATGATCTGACCTAGTGTCCCTGACGACACGATAGTCCCTGTTGCCAGTTCTATCTTATAGTCATTATCAAGCATCGTGGGTAGACTGATCAAACCCATCGTGACAACCGTAGCACCCACGATGCCCGTAGAAGCAGCTAATAAGGCTCCTACTAAGATGACCGATATGCCTAGTCCTCCTTTGATGTTACCTAGTAATGCTGACATCGCTCGAAGCATGGACTCAGCCAGTCCTGACTTCTCTAGCATTAGTCCCATGTATATGAATAACGGGACCGCTAAGAGCACCTGATTTTGCATGGTGCCCATGATCCGCAGAGGAATGATAGCTAGGAAATCCGGCACAAAGATGAGTCCGAAGATGACAGATATACCACCAAGTACAAAGGCTACCTGTACACCTGATAGGATCAGAATGAAGATCAGAACAAAGAGCAAGAGAGCTATTCCTTCCATGCTCGCTCTTCGTTATAGACAGACTTTATCACTACTGACAATCCCGCCAAGGCAAGCAGAAAAAAGCCAAAAGGTATAAAGGACTTGATGATGTATCTCGCAGGTAAGCCATTGGGTTGAGACGAGCCTTGGTTATAACTATAGGCACTCTCCGCATAGGTCCATCCATGATATATGAGTACGGCTGCCCAAGGCAGTAGAAACAGAAGGATGCCTAGGATATTGATCCAGTTTTTTGATGATCGTCCAAGCCGCTCATAGAAGACATCGACTCTTACATGCTTGTCATAGAGCAAAGCATATGACGCCCCGATTAAAAAGATGACGGCTGCTAGATGCCACTCTAACTCTACGATCCAATTAGCTGAGCTTGAGAAAAGGTATCTCATGATCACATCCGTGCAGATGATTATCATCAATATGGTAGTGAGCCAGGCTACTGATTGGCCTAGAGCATTTACGAAAGTGTCAATACATCTGCTTAGGTATAAAAGGAAAGATCTCATGGTTGAGATGAAGCTACACTTTATAATACAGATCCCAGTCCTCGAGATGCTTGATGAATATCTTGGAGAGGTTCTCAGCATCACTGATAGCGCGATGATGCAGTCCCGTGAAGTCAAAACCTTCTTGCTTGACAGTTGCTTTCAGGCCTCTCGCGTGCTTGAGTTTTTTCAGATTACGGTAGGCCTTCTTAAGGTCTACATACTGCGAAGTGAAATCTGGGTCTACCTTATGGAGTCTACAGTCGTTAGCCAGTAACTTCTGATCATCGGCTCCCCATGAGAGGAGTATGTAGTCCTCATCATACATCTCTCCCCACTCGATAAAGTCTTGTACTACTTTATCAAAGGTCCGAGCATGATCGACATTCTCTTGAGTGATAGAGGTTAGTTGCTTACAAAATCCACTTAAGTGAGGATTAACCACTGGCCGGACAAAATGAGAGAAGGTGCTATTCACATCGCCATATCGATCTACTTTAACCGCACCGATCTCTATGACCTCAGTGATACCTTTGGGAGGTCTCCCTCTCCAACAAGTCGCTTCTAAATCATATATGATGTATCTCAATGTCGCGGATTCTCTTCTAGATCTTCACTAATCATGTGAGATCTACTTGCTAAAGATAACGAAGGAAAGATCAATACATTCACGAAAGTGTAACAGATTGTCGCGGACTTTCAGATACTAGTAAAGAGCTCTCCTTAGTATAATATTCTTTTTTTGGCCGACAGTGATGATCCGATCTAACTTATAACCGTACAATCGGTTATGATAAAAGTAAAGCAGTTTTAGGTTTTCGCTTTGTACTGCACCATTTTTAACTTTGATGGGCTGATGAAAGTGATAAGAGTTGATGTGTTCCGTAGCGTCAGATAAAAGTTCTTCAGGTGTATATGTCTCGACTTCTTCGCTGAGCTTAACTTGGCCAGCACTCCTTAACACTTCGAGTTGGTCTTGGACTTTTTTGATCTGAGCGCAGACTTTATCTATAGGAAGATCTAGATAGTCTTCTGGGAGTGCAAGTAGTGCAAATATGTCGAGATTAGGATACTGCTTCTCAAACATTTGATAGACTACAAAGGCCGCTATGTGCGAGGTGAGCACGACATTTTCTCTCATGTAACTATCGACTACGGCCTCAGCCAGGTAGCGACTATATACACGATTACGCTGGACATCTTTGGTCAACTCATCCCCAGATCTGAAGTAATTACTGATATCGATCGTACGACCATCTTTGATACTTTTTCCGTTTTTATCGATCTTATGTCCAAAGATGTCTATAGGTTGTCCAAAAGACATCACCATCTCAGACCCACGCCCAAACAACCTCTTCAAGAACCGAAACCGCATCATGGATACACCCTTCTTAGGGATCCTATCAAAGTAGTTTTCCTTACCTGTCTTCCTCAGGTACTGATCGATCAGACCGTTAGCTTCCAGTACGAAATGATAGCTCGTCACAAGAGGCACGATGATGATCTTCTTGTCTATGCCTTTTATATAAAACTCATTTTGGCTATCGATGATCGTATTCATCAATCCAAACTTGAGCTTTTGTTCTATAGCACCTGTACGAGATCTGGTACCTCCGGGATAGAAGATGGAGTTCAGTCCTTCTTGGATACCAACTGTCGAGAATAGATCTAGCGTCTTTCGATATATCGGGTTTCTTTTTCTTCGATCGATCTTGTACGTACCTACCTTACTCATGTAATAAGCAAAGAGTTCGTAGTCATAGAGATTGAGCCCCGCTCCATATGAGAAGAAAGGTAAACCTGCTAACATGTCAGTCGAATACCCTACTGATAAAGAGTCAAGATTGCTAAAGTGAGTAGGAAGCACGAGGACTGTGCCCTTATCGAAGAGTCCTCTTATGTCATCGATAGGCCCCTCTACTTTAATCTTATCAAGTACATCAGATCTGTTCCCCCAGAAAAAGCCTTGACCTTTTCGTTTGAAAGGATTCAACAACAATCTAAAAACCCAAGTGGTGAGTTTTCGGATGAACCTAAAAGTCTTGGGCTTAAAGTCTCCGAGGATCTCCTCCGCATATCTTGCTATGATCTTATGAAGGATCTCTTCATGGATCTTTTGTTGGTCCTGCCCTTCCTCGAGAGCTTTAGATAAGTCAGTCTCTATTTTTTTCCAGTAGGCGTATTCCTTAGGAGGATCTACCTTGAGGGCATCGGACTTACATCTTAGCTTTTCGTTATAAACTGTCTGATTGAGATAGTTAGGTAGCTCAGGATCCGCCAGCAACGCCTCCATAGTAGTAGAGATCAGCTTCTTCACGATGCGCTCTCTATCTCTATGAAAAGTAGCTATCGGCCAATCTTCTATATTAGGTATGATATGATCGATCGGCTGCATACAGTCCTTCTTCGTAGATACCGCAAATATAGATTAGTTCTTCAGAGTTCAAGCAGGTGATGGACTACCCTTGCTTACTCATCTGCTCCAAGACATAATGTATGTACGATAGAACCTCCTCAGCACCATCACGACTGGTCGCCGATGTGACGAAGAAGTTAGGTCGATCGTACAGTATTTTGTCTAATTCGACCATATATAGCTCGGTTTTAGGTTCTATCTCAGGTTTTTTAAGCTTATCACTCTTGGTAAATATGATACTAAAAGGGACTTCTTTATTAGCCAGCCACTCGATCTGCGCTATATCCGCATCCTGAGCCTCGTGCCTTATATCTATAAGTAGAAAGACTGTTGCCAGATTTTCGCGCTTTTTGAGGTAAGTCTCTATCATCCCTGTGAACTTCGCCCGCTTCTTTTTACTAACTCGAGCATACCCATATCCCGGTAAATCAGCAAGCACCCAAGCTTCATCTACTTCAAAAAGATTGATCATCTGGGTTTTCCCTGGTGTCGAAGAAGTCTTCGCGATATTCTTTCTATCACTCAGAAAATTGATCAAAGAAGACTTCCCCACATTAGATCGCCCAGCAAATGCGAACTCCGGCAAGTCTAGTTTGGGTGCGATAGCTTGAGAAGGAAAACTCCCTATGAATGAAATCTCCTTTATTGTAGGCTTTGGTACGCTATTTGACATAGGATAGAGTATAGAACAAAACGAAAACTTTTTGTTGCAAAACTAATTTTTAATAAACTGCGACTGTTAAAACCTTCAGCAAAGCCCCGAGTCATCGGGGCTTTGCTTTTTTATGCCTAGTCTGTTTCTCTCATCTCAAAAACTATATTTGTGCTATGAGGCTTGAGGATATGCATGTCCACATAAGGAACATTTTCGCTCTACTATTCTTGTTGATATATGGAAGTCTTTCTGGACAGATCACTCCATCAGAAAGCCACGCTCTAGCCCTAGGTACCTCTTCTAACCCAACAGTTCTTACCGGAGTACATGGTTTATATGCTAATCCAGCGTCAGTGCTGGTAGGCCCTTATAAGTTTCAAGGCACGGCCTCTGGGCTCAATAGGTATGGAACAGATATTTTCACTTTCTCTGGTGCTGCCGCATTCAGAGTTGATGAGTCATCACAACTAGGCTTGAGCTTGGGTAGTTATGGCATACCGGGTTTTAAAGAAAACTTTGCCACCGTTAGTTTTACGAGGCGCATCGGTAGCTCATCTTATCTCGCTGTACAGCCGCTACTATCTCGACTTGACATCGAGGGGCTCGGCCAGCGGTCATCTTGGGATCTGACATTGGGATATTTTGGCCAACTATCTTCGTCGTTTACACTTTCTGCTCATGTCGAGCACATTAGATCTTTCATGTCGAGAGAAGATGCCAGATTAGGTACGCTTAATCTAGGTATAGGATATGAACTCTCTCCGATAGCTGAGCTGTATAGTACCATCACTTACTCTTCGGATGAGACTGTCACTTTTAGACCGGGCTTGGTATATAAACCGCATGAGATACTCGACTTATACATATCTGTCGGGACATCTCCTTCTACGATTTCATTTGGTGTGTCTCTAGATATAAATCAAGCCACACAAGTGCACGTCGGATACCAGTCGCACCCAGATCTTGGGTCTTCGCTTGGACTTGGCTTGACGTATTCGATCTTAGAGTAGGTCGCCATGCGACTGTTCCCATCGATAAGCTAGTCTGATCATCTGATTATAATTAATCAGCCCACTTGCTATACCATGAGACTTGAGATAGGTATCATAAAAGATGTCTCGAAGCTCAGGTAGTATCTCTTTATACCTTCGACTATAAGAGATGATCTCCTCATAATCCTTCATGACGACATCATCGCCCGCCCTATACAGCTGATCAAAAACCTCTCGGTCTACTACAAAGAGCTGATACCTTAGATACCTCCAGTATCCAAAGTAACCACTGTACTGCGCCCACTTATTATCGCTAGAGATAGCAGTGATGAGAGCTAGAAAGTTACACTCATCCTCTCCCGTCCAACCATAGCCATGTGACATCTCATGGATCATCGTGAAGGGATGTACGATGGGATGAAGTCCCTTGTCGATATGGCCCTCCCCTGCCCACGGAAGATATACACCGGCCGTGCTCAGATGTAAAAGACTTCCTCTAGGTTGGATTTTTCGAGCACGCACATGCCCGTAGACTGGTAGTCCGATCGACCTTAGCTTGTCTTCAAGATTATCACGCAGCTCTTTTTCACTTACGTAAATATCTCCCACCTCCACATCGCCTATCTGAAGCCTGAGCTGCATCATCTTCTCAGTCACCTCGCAATATGTATCACGCAGCCACACCTCATTGGGTTCATCAGATCCAAGTTCTAGTAGTGAGTTAAGTGATGATCTCTTATAATTGAATCCCCAGCACCAGTAGAAGATGACCACGGCAAAACAAATAAGTCTGACTAAGCGCCGAGTAAAGTTTTGCCACTTGGGTTTAGGATGAACTTTAGCTCTCGAGTAAGAGCCGATGCCAAATAGATATAAAATGGCACCTAAGATCACGAGATAGATAAGCGGTATCGGCGATAAAGCTATCGTATGATCCCAGAAAGATCGATAGATTCGAAAAAAACCTCGACTATATACCTGCTCTACAAAGGCTGACCGATAAGGGGTAACATAGAAGACAAGTAGGGTTATCCCTGCCGCTATCACCCAGATTACGGTCCTAAATCGGACTAATTTTAAAATACTTGTCACTTGGGATATCTAATTGAGAACTATTTAGGGCAATAAATTGTAGTAATTCATGTATATGTTAAAAAGTACAGGTAATCCAACCATACCCACGCTGAGAAACGTAAATTTGTAACAATAAAATAAAAACATAAAATGGCATTTGAATTCACCGACAGTAACTTTAAAGCTGAAGCTATAGATAAAGAAGGCGTAGCAGTTGTTGACTTTTGGGCAGAATGGTGCGGACCATGCAGGCTCGTTGGCCCAGTTATCGATGAGTTATCTAAAGATTTTGAAGGTAAAGCAACGATAGGAAAGGTCAATGTCGACACCAATCCTGAAGTATCTATGAAGTATGGTGTGAGAAGCATACCGACTATCCTATTCCTTAAGAATGGCGAGGTAGTAGATAAGCATGTTGGTACAGCTACTAAGCAAACTTTAGCTTCTAAGCTAGAGGCGATCCTGTAGTAGAGATCCATTAAAAATGATATCAAGTCCTGCTGAGTTTCTCAGCGGGACTTTTTCATTTGTATCAACTATATCACGTTATAGCGATCCTGCGTTAGTATGTCTATGATCTATGACGTATTATTGGATGTATGAGTGTATTTGATCTACATGATCTCAAGAAGATCGAAAATCTCGAGTTACTTGCTAAGAAAGTAGTAGAAGGATTTATCATCGGACTTCATAAGAGTCCTTTTCACGGATTCTCTGTAGAGTTTGCCGAACACAGGTTATATAACCCTGGAGAAGGGACTAAAAATCTGGATTGGAAAGTCTATGCCAGGACCGATAAGCTCTTCGTAAAAAAGTACGAAGAAGAAACGAACCTCAGATGTCACATCGTAGTCGATGCATCTTCTTCGATGTACTTTCCGAAGGACATCAAGATTAATAACCTTACCACTAACAAGCTAGAGTTCAGCTCCTTAGCTGCAGCATCTCTGATGAATCTCTTGAAGAAACAACGAGATGCATTTGGACTTTCGCTGTATGATGAAGCACTGAAGATCCATACTAATGCTAGATCAAGTACCACTCACTTCAAGCTACTGATCAGTCATCTTGAGTCTCAGATGAAAAGTGAAGATCTACAGAAGCCAACTAAGACTGCAGATATCTTACATGAGATAGCTGAAAGAATCCATAAGCGGTCGTTGGTCATTATATTCTCAGATTTCTTTGATACGGCTGAAAGCCAAGAAGAGCTCTTCTCTGCACTACAACACTTGAACTATAACAAGCATGAGGTAGTCGTCTTTCATGTAATGGATAAAGAGTTGGAGATGGACTTTGCCTGGGAAAACCGACCTCATCTCTTCGTAGATATGGAGACCGGACAAGAAATCAGACTACAGTCTAATGCTCTCAAGGAAGCTTATCATCAGAAAGTGAGCGAGCGCCAACAAGAGATCATCACCAAGTGTAACCAGTATAAGATAGACTACATCCCCGCTGATATAAGAGCCGGGTTCAATCCTATACTCAGATCTTATCTCGTGAAGCGAGCCAAGCTTTCTTATTAATTTGCTTCCGTACTTTAGTTTTATAATTCTTTAAGTCGTCCTATGAAGTTATCAGACTACCCTACTAAGGCACCCGATGGTCTCACTAAGAAATCAGTTAAAAAACAGACTGATGCCATCGTGCGGAAAATCGCCGAACGCCAACATCTTCTATATGCCGAAGGCAAGAAGTCGGTATTGATCGTATTCCAAGGCATGGACTCAAGCGGGAAGGATGGAGCAACAAGGAAAGTTTTTAAGTATGCCAGCCCCGGCGGCGTATCGGCTCATTCATTTAAAAAGCCTACAGATGAGGAGTTTGCCCATGACTTTCTATGGCGCGTACATAAGTTAGCCCCCGCTAAAGGTCAGATCGTCATCTTTAACAGATCTCACTATGAAGACATCTTGATACAAAGAGTACACGGATGGATAGATGAAGAGAAAGTAGATATGCGCATAGATGCCATCAATGCGTGGGAGACTCTACTTATGAAGGATAACAACACCACGATCTTAAAATTTTACATGCACATCTCTAAGGACCGGCAACTAGAGAAGCTCCAAGAGAGGATCGACGATCCCAGCAAAAACTGGAAGCATAACGACGGTGACTGGAAAGAGCGCGAGCACTGGGATAAGTACATGTCTTGTTATGAAGATGCCATTGACAGATGTAATAAGGCACCATGGATCATCGCACCTGTAGATCAACGATGGTATCGCGATCACTTCATCGCAACTAAAGTCTTAGAAGCACTGGACGCTATGGAGTTCACACTTCCTACCCTTCCATCCAAAAAGTAAAAGTTGTCCATAGAAAAAGTACGTATCGATAAGTGGATCTGGAGTGTTCGGATATTTAAGTCGAGAAGTATGTCTACAGATGCCTGTAAGAGTGGCGATGTAAAAGTAGAAGGCAAGACCGTCAAGCCTTCCTATCTCCTGACTCGAGGAGAGCATATCATGGTAAAGAAGAATGGATTCCATATGGAATACGAAGTGGTAGATCTCATAGAAAAAAGAGTGTCAGCTCCTCTCGCCCAAGCTTGTTATAACGACATCACTCCAGAAGAAGAGCTGAACAAGTACAAGTCTTGGTTCATCGGTAAAGCCAGATCCGAGATGAGAGAAAAAGGAGCAGGTCGACCTACTAAGCGAGAGAGAAGGGAGATCGATGACTTTAAAGATCATCAATACGATAAAGAATGACCACTCTCATCATAGAAGCAGGATCATCCAAGACTGATACTGTCTTACTATCTGGTGAGCAGAAAGTCTCTACTCCTATCCATGATATGGGCGTCAATCCTGTTACTGATCCATCTTATGAAAGCGCTCTTACTGCTAACCTTGCTCATTATAAAGACGTGAGCATCGACTTTGTACGATATTATGGAGCAGGCTGCATTAATCAAGAGGTGAATAACAAAGTTCGATCAGTCATCGCATCTGCCGTAGGTGGAGGTGTGGATATAGAAGTCCAGGATGATTTATTGGCCGTCGGCCGAGGACTGTGCCAGAGATCTCCTGGAATAGCGGTGATATTAGGCACAGGTTCTAATACTGGATACTACGATGGGTCATCCATCGTAGATGGTTATAAGAGCTGTGGATACCTTCTGGGTGATGAAGGAAGTGGTTATCGGCTTGGTCAAGAAGTTATAGCACGTTATGCTAGACACTTGATCAGTGAAGAAGATGCCGGCACCATCGAGCAACTTACCCAAGTCAAGAGTGAGGATGTGATACCCTACATTTACGAAAGTGATAATCCTCGGACTTTGATAGCTTCCTACGCAGCTTATCTGAAGTCTTGCTCTGAGGAGCTCAGACAGGTTATCTGCGGCAAAGTGTTTGGCGAGTTTGGCGAGGAGATATTACGCCCGCTCTCGGACACATATCAATGTCCTGTTTACATAAGCGGCTCGATAGCCTATCACTACAAGGAAGAGGTGCTCGAGTCCTTAAAAAGAAGCGATATACATGTAACTTTGCTGGCTCAATCCCCGTTAAAAGGGCTAATAAGATTTCATAGCGATGAGTAATACGATCAAAAGAATAGCTGTATTCACTTCAGGCGGAGATGCGCCAGGCATGAATGCTGCGGTGAGGGCGGTTGTAAGGACAGGTGGGTATCATGATCTACATGTCTATGGTATATATGAGGGATATGAAGGCATGGTACAAGGTAAAATCCAGCGTCTAGAAAAAAGTGATGTCGCTAACATCATCCATACGGGAGGAACAAAACTAAAGACGGCAAGAAGCGAATCTTTCAGGACTCCCGAAGGTCGGGAGATGGCATATGAAAATCTTATGGCTCATGATATCGACGCATGTGTCGCAGTCGGTGGAGATGGCACCTATACCGGGGCCAAGGTATTTACAGAGACATATGACATACCATTTATCGGTCTACCGGGTACTATCGATAACGATATCTACGGTACAGATTATACGATTGGGTTTGATACTGCGATCAATACAGCCGTAGAGGCTATTGATAAAATCAGGGATACTGCGCATAGTCATAATCGACTCTTCTTTATCGAAGTGATGGGTAGACATGCCGGTTACATAGCTCTACATACTGGTATCGGTACAGGAGCCGGATCCATTTTCTTACCGGAGACAGAGACAGATCTAGATCAGTTTGTTAAGCAGCTCCAGCTATCGAGTAGAAGAAAGAAGTTGTTCAACATGGTAGTCGTAGCAGAGGGCAATCAAAACGGTGATGCCATGCAGATCGCAAAGTATATCGAGGATAATCATGGCATCTCTTCTAAGGTTACTATCATCGGTCACCTACAGCGTGGAGGCTCTCCTAGCGCCTTTGATCGACTACTCGCTAGCAGATTCGGATATAAAGCTGTCACAGCTTTACTAGAAGGGAAGAAAAATCTAGCCATCGGTCTGAGTGCACAAGAGATATCTTACACTTCTTTCGAAGATGCGATCACCAAGAAGAAGTCGATGGATCAAGATCTGGTGAAGATGGGTAACATCTTATCTCTCTAACTTACTCCCCCTTTTTCTTTGTCTTACAGGTATTGTTCTAAAGCCTTATGGAGCGATGACATGTATCTGAAGTTGGGCACACCATCTATATAGGTTCTTATATCCAAGTGGGCGTTATAGACCCATACGTCTATATCCCCATTGACCGCGGCCATGGCGCCTGACCAAGTATCTTCTATGACCAAGGCTTTACTAGGATCACAGCCTCGCTCTTTGCATACATGTAAGAACAAATCTGGCTTTGGTTTCCACGCCTGCACGTCATACGCTGAGTAAAGTCTACCCTCAAATAGCTCTGACAACCCTGCAGAAGGCAGCGTTATATCCATCTTGATCTTAGGGCCATTAGAAGCTACGCAGTAATCTATCTCTAATGACTCGACAAGTTCCTTGATACCAGGTACTGGCTGAAGCTCCTCACGAAATATCGACTCGCATCTTCGCCTGTAGTCCTTCTCAAACTCATCGTTATCGATGTTTTGACCTTGGTCTCGGATATAATCTGTGATGTGCCCGATAGTCTTACCAGCGAAAAGATCTAGGCATCGATCAGTGGTCATCGGCAAGCCATAACCTCTGATCATCTCTGCGATCACCCGATTAGTCAGTGGCTCACTATCGACTAGTGTCCCATCACAATCAAAGATGATGAGCTCATACTTCTTCACAGACTTATATCACTTTCGTAAATGAAATTAGAGTGACTCTCAGTCACTATCCCAGCGCCTCTATCATGGTCACTCCGATCTGGGCAGGAGACTTCACAACATGTATACCGCACTCAGCAAGTATCTCCATCTTAGCCTCTGCTGTATCATCTTTACCACCGATGATCGCTCCAGCATGACCCATGGTTCTTCCCTTAGGTGCTGTCTGTCCAGCGATAAATCCTACTACTGGCTTGGTCTTATTTTCTTTGACCCATCTGGCAGCTTCAGCTTCCATACCTCCACCGATCTCACCTATCATGATGATACCTTCTGTATCTGGATCATTCATAAGTAGCTCGACTGCTTCTTTAGTTGTAGTGCCTACGATAGGGTCACCACCTATACCGATACATGTAGATTGGCCCTTACCAGTCTTGGTAACTTGATCTACTGCTTCATAGGTAAGTGTACCTGATCGAGAAACTATCCCGATCGTACCTGGTCTATGTATAAAGCCAGGCATGATACCGAGCTTTGCTTCTCCCGGAGTAATGATACCTGGGCAGTTAGGACCTATCAAGCGGACATTTTTATCTTGTAGAAAGGCTTTCACCTTTACCATATCTTGGACAGGTATACCTTCAGTAATTGCAACGATCACTCCTACTCCTGCATCTGCAGACTCCATGATCGCATCTGCTGCAAATCTTGGCGGTACAAAGATGATGGCTGTATCAGCACCTTCTTTCTCTACTGCTTCTGCTACTGTATTAAATACATGCTTGTCTAGGTGCTTTTGTCCTCCTTTTCCTGGGACTACACCTCCTACGACATTGGTTCCATACTCGATCATCTGACCAGCATGAAAGGTTCCTTCCTTACCGGTAAACCCTTGTACGATGACTCTACTATCCTTTCCTAATAAGACACTCATGTTGTATTATTCTCTTGCTATTTATTTGATGATGAAGACTTCTTCATCTGGCTTACTCAAGAAGTACTTTTCTCGAGCATATTTCTCTTTATTGGTTGTCAGTTCCTCGTACTCTACTTTAGCTTCTGCTAGATTCTCTAGTACTTTCTCCTTCTCATCGTCCATCTCCATAAGCTGCTTCGTGAGTTTATACTGTTTTATCCAGCTATACTGACTGTCGAGACATGATATCCATATCATAAAAGCCACGATAGTAAGCGTATATCTATTAAAGTATGAACCTCGCTTAGGAGTCTTTTTTGTTTTCATGAGGGGTTAATTCGATGCGCAAATATAAAGATCTAACGCAATATGTTTCGTCCGGGGTATATGGCATTATCTCCCAGTTGTTCTTCTATCCTCAAAAGTTGGTTATACTTTGCTATTCTATCACTTCTTGATGCACTCCCTGTCTTGATCTGTCCAGTATTAAGTGCTACAGCTAGATCTGCGATAGTTGTGTCTTCTGTCTCTCCAGATCTATGGCTCATCACACTCGTAAAGGAGTTACTCTTCGCCATGCTCACAGCCTCGATAGTCTCCGTCAAGGAACCTATCTGATTCACCTTGATTAGGATGCTATTAGCTGACTTTTCTTCTATCCCTCTTTTCAGCCTTTCTGTGTTAGTCACAAAGAGATCATCTCCCACTAGTTGTACACGGTCACCGATCGTCTCATTGAGCTTTTTCCAACCTGCCCAGTCATCTTCGTCGAGACCATCTTCGATAGAAAAGATAGGATAGTTGTCTACCCATCCTTTCCAGTATGATATCATATCATCTGTACTCATCTCCTCACCTGAAGATTTGTGAAGAACATACTTGCTCTTCTCGCTATCATAAAACTCTGATGCCGCAGCATCCATAGCTATCATCACCTGCTCACCTGGTTTGTAGCCAGCAGTCTCGATACTCTGAAGTACGATCTCTATTGCTTCTTTATTGGACCCTATGTTAGGCGCGAATCCTCCTTCGTCACCTACATTGGTCGAGTATCCTTTAGACTTCAGTACTGACTTGAGGTGGTGAAAGATCTCCACACCCATACGTAGACCTTCAGAGAATCTTTCTGCCCCTATTGGCACGATCATAAACTCCTGAAAGTCGATGCTATTATCTGCATGGGATCCACCATTGAGGATATTCATCATAGGTACTGGTAGCGTGTGCGCGTTGACTCCACCCACATACTTATAAAGTGGCAACTCTGCCTCTGCTGCTGCGGCATGTGCTACGGCAAGCGATACACCTAAGATGGCATTGGCTCCAAGATTGCCTTTGTTAGGCGTCCCATCCAGCTCGAGCATCATCGCGTCGATACCTCTTTGATCAAACACACTCATGCCGAGTAGTTCATTGAGGATGTTTTGATTAACATGCTCTACAGCCTTGACCACACTCTTACCTAGGAAGTATGACTTGTTACCATCTCGTAGTTCTACGGCTTCATATTTGCCAGTGGATGCTCCTGATGGGACAGCAGCTCTGCCTATAAGCCCCGACTCGGTAGTTACTTCTACTTCGACAGTTGGGTTTCCCCTTGAGTCAAGTATTTGTCTTCCAATTATATCTATGATTTCACTCATTTCTTATGTTCTTTTACTAGATCAACAAATTGATCAAATAGGTATCTCGAGTCATGTGGACCCGGAGATGATTCTGGATGGTATTGTACTGAGAAGGCAGGTAGCGTCCGATGCCTGATGCCTTCTACAGTCTCATCGTTTAAGTTTTTATGTGTGACTTCGATGATATCTAACTTACTATCAACAGCGTCTGGCCTTACACCAAATCCATGGTTTTGAGAGGTGATTTCACACTTGCCAGATATTACATTCTTCACTGGGTGATTAATCCCGCGATGTCCGTTATGCATTTTATATGTCGGTATCCCTAGTGCTAAGGCCAGTATCTGGTGCCCTAAGCATATACCGAAAAGTGGCTTTTCTTCATCTAGGACTTTATTTACGAAAGTGATCGCATAGTCCATGGTGGATGGATCTCCAGGGCCGTTAGATATAAAGTAGCCATCAGGGTTGTACTTCTGCACTTCTTCAAATGAAGTCTTCGCTGGAAACACTTTGACTTGACAGCCTCGTTCTACAAAGCACCTTAAGATATTCTTCTTGGTGCCATAGTCCATCACAGCTATCTTGAGTTCAGCATCATCCTCTCCGAGTGTATAGGTCTTTTCAGTACTTACTTTAGAGGCCAGCTCTAAACCCTCCATACTTGGCACTTCTTTGAGCAGGGCCATTAACTCCTCATCTGACTTATCCATATCGGCTGCTATCAGGGCATTCATCGCTCCCTTATCTCTGATATGTCTCACGAGGGCTCGAGTGTCTATGTCTGATATAACGATGCAGTCGTTATCGTTAAAATAAGTCTTGATGTCGGTGGATGCCATCACGCGACTGTAGTCAAAGGTGAATTCGTTACAAACGAGGCCTGCGATCTGTATGGCTTCTGATTCTACCTCCGTGTCATGTATACCATAGTTTCCTATGTGAGCATTGGTAGTGATCATAACTTGACCGAAGTAGGAAGGATCTGTAAAGATTTCTTGGTATCCAGTCATGCCAGTATTAAAACAGATTTCGCCTGTTGTCATACCTGGCTTTCCATATGATTTACCTCTGTAAACGGTACCGTCTTCTAGAATTAAGACAGCGTTTGATGATGACGACATGTACTAAGGTTAGCTGGCGGCAAAGATAAAAAAAGGCGCTAGTTCGATAACTAACGCCTTATAATATTTCTTAATATAATGACTGCTATTCTTCTTCCGACTTGACGGCTGTAGCAGCAGCAGCAGTGGTAGCAATAGCAGCAGCTTCACCTCCTGATTTTCTGCGCCCTCTTCTTGTTCGTTTCTTAGGTGCTCCGCCACCGTCTTTCGCGTAGACCTCGTTAAAATCAACAAGCTCTATCAAAGCCATATCCGCTGCATCACCTTGTCTGAATCCAGTTTTGATGATCCGCGTGTATCCTCCTGGGCGATCTCCTATCTTCTCAGCAACTGAAGAGAATAACTCTTCTACTGCCTTCTTATCTTGTAGATAGCTAAAGACAACTCTTCGATTATGTGTGTCATTAGTCTTTGATCTTGTGATCAAAGGCTCTACATAAACTCTTAAGGCTTTAGCCTTAGCTACTGTTGTGTTGATCCTCTTGTGAGTGATCAGCGCTGTCGCTAAGTTTTTAAGAAGGGCATCTCTGTGTCCTTTCTTACGACCTAAGTGATTTACTTTCTTACCGTGTCTCATGACCTAGTCTTCGTCTAATTTATATTTACTAAGGTCCATACCGAAAGTAAGTCCTTTAGTAGTAAGGAGCTCCTCGATCTCAACTAGAGACTTCTTACCGAAGTTTCTGAACTTGAGAAGCTCATGAGTATCAAACTTCACCATCTCTCCTAGAGAGTTGATCTTAGCTGCTTTCAAGCAGTTATATGCTCTTACTGACAGATCTAGATCTTCTAGAGATGTCTTGAGCAACTTACGCATGTGTAAGATGTGCTCATCGACAACATCTTCTTCTCTCTTAGATTGATCTTCGAAAGTGATGTTCTCATCAGTAATCAACATCAAGTGCTGAATCAAAATCTTAGAAGCTTCTTTTACAGCTTCTTCGGGATGAATAGTCCCATCGGTTTTGATATCGATGTTTAACTGCTCATAATCCGTCTTCTGACCTACACGTGTATTCTCTACTTTATACGCTACTTTCTTAATCGGAGTGTAGATCGCATCCACTGGTATCACACCTATCGGCGCATCTTTAGGAAGATTTTCCTCTGCAGGAACATATCCTCTCCCCTTAGTAACTACAAACTCCATCTCAAGGCTTACGAATGGCTCCATGTTACAGATCACATGATCCGGATTCATCACCTTAAATATATTCGTATAACTCTCGATGTCACCAGCTTTAAATTGCTCCTGACCACTAACAGTTAGATATATCTTTTCTTCCATCGAGTCATCATCTTTGATGAGCTTCTTAAGACGGATCTGCTTGATGTTAAGTATGATATCTACCACATCCTCTACAACACCCTTGATAGTCGAAAACTCATGCTCTACACCGGCGATTCTGATCGCAGATATAGCGTATCCTTCTAAAGAAGAAAGAAGTACTCTACGGAGAGAGTTACCTATCGTCTGTCCAAATCCCGGCTCGAGCGGCTTAAATAAGAATGAACCTTGGAAGTCATCTGCCTTCTGAAGTAATATCTTATTTGGCTTCTGAAAATTAAGTATACTCATAAATGATGCTCGTCTTATAATTATTAAAAGTGTGGATAGAGGCCTTTGTCTGTCAAAAAGATTACTTAGAGTAGAGTTCTACTATAAGCTGCTCATTGATCTTCTCGGGGATTTTTTCTCTTTCAGGATATTCCAAGAAAGTACCTTCGTTTCTTTCTGGATTCCACTGTAGCCATCCCCATTTGCTCACTTGACTAGCTCCGACGCTGTTACGGATGACTTCCAAGTTCTGACTCTTTCCTCTCACAGCTACAACGTCACCTGGCTTCATTGACATAGACGGCACGTTAGATACTACGCCATTAACAAGGATATGCTTGTGTGATACTAACTGTCTAGCTGCTCTTCTCGTAGGAGCTAGGCCCATACGGAAGACCGTATTATCAAGTCTTGCTTCTAATAACTGTAGTAAGATCTCACCAGTTACTCCAGACTTGCTGTTAGCTTTTTCGAAGAGATTACGGAACTGACGCTCAAGTACACCATAGGTATACTTAGCTTTTTGCTTCTCCATCAACTGGATAGCATAGCCAGACTTCTGCTTTCGTCTTCTCCCACCTCCATGATGACCAGGAGGATATTTTCTTTTTTCATAAGCGCGATCAGGCCCAAATATAGGCTCACCTAATGCTCTTGCTTTTTTAGTTCTCGGTCCAGTATATCGTGCCATGTAGCTATGTCTATCTTTATTATACTCTTCTCTTCTTCGGTGGTCTGCAGCCGTTATGCGGTACAGGCGTCTGATCTCTTATCCTTGTTACTTTGATACCTATGGCATCTATAGCGCGGATCGCAGCTTCACGTCCTGATCCAGGTCCTTTCACATGCACTTCTACAGTCCTAAGTCCTGCATCAAAAGCTTTTTGTCCTGCATCAGTCGCTGCCATTTGTGCAGCGTATGGTGTATTCTTCTTAGATCCTCTAAATCCAGCTTTACCAGCTGAAGCCCAAGAAATCACTTGTCCTTGCTTATTGCAAAGTGAGATGATGATGTTATTAAAAGACGCTTTGATATAAGCAATCCCTTCAGGTTGAACAACAACTTTTCTCTTACCCTTCTTTGTACCCTTAGCCATTACTTAGTAGCTTTTTTCTTGTTAGCAACAGTCTTCTTTTTACCTTTTCTGGTACGTGCGTTGGTCTGAGTACGCTGACCACGAACAGGTAGTCCCTTACGATGTCTTACACCTCTGTAGGAGCCGATGTCCATCAATCTTTTGATGTTAAGTTGTACTTCTGATCTCAGCTCTCCCTCTACTGTATAATCGTTTTGAATCATACCAGAGATGTCTCTGATATTATCATCGTTCCAGTCTTTCACCTTCGTGTGTACTTCGATTTTAGCTTTTGCTAAGATCTCTTCAGCCCTACTTCTTCCGATACCGAAAATGTAAGTAAGTCCTATAACACCTCTTTTATTTTTGGGAAGGTCTACCCCTGCTATACGTGCCATAGTTTATCCTTGTCTTTGTTTGAATCTAGGATTCTTTTTATTGATCACGTAGATCTTTCCTTTACGTCTGATGATCTTGCAATCCGCAGATCTCTTCTTTACCGATGCTTTTACTTTCATGTCTATTTGTATCTAAAAGTAATTCTGCCCCTAGTGAGATCATATGGAGACATCTCCACAGCTACCTTATCACCAGGTAATATTTTTATATAATACATCCTCATCTTACCCGATATCGTAGCGGTGATGAGGTGGTTATTCTCAAGGCGCACTCTGAACATGGCGTTCGACAGTGCTTCCTCGATAATTCCATCTTGTTTTATAAGATTTTTCTTCGCCATAAAATTTGGGAGTGCAAATATCTAACTTTTTAGGGATATTTTCTTTAGTTCAACATTTTTATCAATCGCCTCTTCCAGGTAGCTATGATCACTTAAGATATCTGGTTCGCCATCGCGAACAGCTATCGTATGTTCATAGTGAGCAGAAGGCTTACGGTCTCTCGTGTAGACCGTCCACCCGTCGTTGGCCTGAGCGATATGCTTCTTACCTAGATTGATCATCGGTTCGATCGCTATCACCAGTCCTTCTTGGAGTTTTACTCCTCTACCACGTTTACCGTAGTTAGGCACTTCTGGTTTTTCATGGAGATTTCTTCCTAGTCCGTGACCTACTAGTTCTCTGACCACACTATACCCATGCACTTGCTCAGTATAATATTGGACAGCGTGACTAATATCACCAAGTCGTCCATCTCTTTTTGCAGCGGCTATACCTTTGTACAAGCTTTCTTTTGTTACTACTAAGAGCTTCATCACTTCTTCACTGATCTCACCGATCGCAAAGGTGTAAGCGGCATCGCCGTAGTAATTATTATGATATACACCACAGTCTATCGAAACGATATCACCATTTTTAAATGGGACGTCATTAGGTATACCGTGAACTATAACCTCGTTTTTTGAGATACATAAGGTGGCAGGAAAGTCGCCATAACCTTTGAAGCCGGGGATCGCTCCGTTATCTCTTATAAACTCTTCGGCCTTAGCATCAAGCTCGAGACCAGTTACTCCTTCTTTTAGGAGTGAGCCAACTAATGCGAGAGTCTTCGAAACTAGCAGACAATTATGTCTGATTAGTTCTATCTCCTCATCAGTCTTATAGTGAATCTTATTCTTCGTCATAGCTTACATACCAGCACCTATCGGCTGCATACCGCTACGACCTTTCAGTTTACCTGACTTAACAAGACCATCATATTTGCGCATCAAGAGATGACTCTCTATCTGCTGCAGTGTATCAAGTACCACCCCTACTAAGATGAGAAGCGAAGTTCCTCCGAAGAAAAATGCAAAAGCATCATTCACTCCAAAGCTTGCCACTATCGCGGGAAGGATAGATATTAATCCTAAGAATATAGATCCCGGTAAGGTTACACGTGAAGTAAGTGTATCTATAAATTCTTGCGTGCTCTTACCTGGCTTTACACCTGGTATGAACGCATTTTGTCTTTTGAGGTATTCTGCATATTGCTTAGGGTTCACCATAAGTGCCGTATAGACAAAGGTGAATATCACTACCAAAAAGAAGAATATGATGTTATACGGTACACTCTTCCAGTTACCCAGTGCTAGCAAAAAGCTATTCGTCGTACCATCATCACCTGATAGCATAGACACTAAGGTTGTTGGTAAGAACATGATCGCTTGCGCAAATATGATAGGCATCACACCTGCTGCATTTACCTTGAGTGGAATATAATCTCTAGCTCCTGCCATCGGCACAGAACTCGCATTTCCTCTTCCGACCATCCTCTTCGCAAACTGTAGAGGTATCCTTCTAACACCTTGTATGATGAGTATAGTCAGGAGGCATACGAAAAATAAGGCGATCATCTCTAATACGAAGATGAAAAGTCCGCTTTGCTCAAGTTGTATCTGTATCTCACTAAAGAATGCCGCTGGAAGTGTAGCGATGATACCGATCATGATAAGAAGTGATACTCCGTTTCCGATACCATTTTCAGTAATACGCTCACCTAACCACATCGCGAAGATGGTTCCTGCACTGAGTATGATGATACCTGCTATCCAGAATATCCCAGAAGGTACGCCAGAGTATACTGCATTAGGTATGCTATTAATGTATGTTAAGAATGTACCACCCTGTACTAGTGTTATGGCAAGAGTAAGCCATCTTGTTATCTGTGTTATTTTCTTTCTACCTGACTCCCCTTCTTGCTGCTGCAATCTCTGGAAGTATGGTACTGCAAATCCGAGTAACTGGATGATGATCGAAGCTGTGATATAAGGCATGATGCCCAGTGCAAATATCGCTGCACGTCCGAATGCACCTCCTGCAAATATGTTAATCAGGTCAAGAATGGTGTTTCCTCCTCCTGTATTAGCGGCAGCTAGTGCTTCTGGATTTACACCTGGAATCGGTATGAATGATCCTAAGCGATAAACTGCTAAGATGATCAAAGTGAAGATGATCTTATTTCTAAGCTCCTTTATCTTCCAGATGTTCTTTAGGGTCTCAATAAACTTGTTCATCAGTATGCTTTAGAGTGTTTCTGCAGTTCCTCCTTGAGCCTTAATCTTTTCTAGAGCGCTTGCTGAGTAGGCATGCGCTTTTACATTCACTTTTGAAGCTAACTCGCCATTGCCGAGTATCTTGACAACGTCACGCTTCTTTATGATGCCGAGTTTCTTTAGCGTCTCAGGATCAATATCAGATACGTTATACTTTGCACTGATCTCACTAAGACGACTTACATTGATACCCACATAGCTAACTCTGTTTGGGCTTTTGAATCCTCTCTTAGGCAGACGCATCTGTAGAGGCATCTGTCCACCTTCGAAGTTTCTTTTCTTTGACCAACCAGATCTAGACTTCGCTCCTTTGTGACCTCTTGTGGAAGTCCCTCCTCTACCAGAGCCTTGGCCCCTTGCGATTCTCTTCTTATTCTTTACAGCTCCTTTAGCTGGTTTTATTGAATGTAATTCCATTGGAATATTATACTTCGGTTACTGAAAGCAAGTGTTGAACTTTCTTGACCATCCCCAATACCTGAGGACTTACTTCTTTTTCAACAGTTTGATTTATCCTTTTTAGACCTAAAGCTTGTACTGTCGCTTTTTGTCTTTTTGGCTTTCCGATTATACTTCGGACTAGTGTTAATTTCAATTTAGCCATGATCTATCCTTCAAATAGTTTTTTCAAAGTGATCCCTCTTTCTCTCGCCACATCATGAGGACTTCTCAATTTCTTTAATGCGTCTATCGTTGCCTTGATAACGTTGTGAGGATTAGAAGATCCCTGGGACTTAGCAAGACAGTTACTCACACCTCCTATCTCTAATACGGCACGCATCGCACCACCAGCTATCAATCCTGTACCATCTGATGCTGGCTTGATAAAGATCTTACCTGCACCATACTTCCCTTTCTGTTCGTGAGGGATCGTACCGTTGATGATAGGAAACTTTACTAGGTTCTTTTTAGCATCATCTACAGCCTTAGCTATAGACTCTTGTACATCACGTGCTTTTCCTAGACCATGACCTACGCGTCCTGCTCCATCTCCAACAACTACGACTGCTGAAAAGCTAAATGTACGTCCACCTTTAGTGACCTTGGCCACCCTATTGAGGTTAACTAACTTCTCCTTTAGTTCTGGTTCTCCAGGAGTAGCGCGATTACCTTTTCTATTATGTTTTGCCATATCTCTTCTCGTTAAAATTGTAAGCCTCCTTCTCTAGCACCATCAGCAAGAGCTTTCACTCTTCCGTGATATAGATAACCTGATCTATCAAATATGATCTGATCTACGTCAAGTGCTTTCGCTTTTTCAGCTATCGATTTTCCAACTTCTTTTGCTTGATCGATCTTCGTACCAGCAGATATCATTTTAGAAGAAGCTGATGCCAATGTCTGGCCTTGTAGATCATCTATCAACTGGCAGTAGATCACCTTGTTACTTCTAAAAACGCAAAGTCTCGGCTTGTCCGAAGTTCCTTGGATCTTCTTACGCAGTCTATAGCGTATCTTATCTCTAGATGTTAATTTTCCTTTCATCTTCTGATATTATCCGGCAGTCTTACCAGCCTTTCTTCTGATTTGTTCTCCTTTAAATCTGATACCTTTTCCTTTGTAAGGCTCAGGCTTTCTGAATGCTCTGATCTTAGCAGCTATCTGACCGATCAATTGCTTGTCGATACCTTCTAACATGATCGCTGGAGGATTACCTTTCTCCATAGCACTCGTTACTTTTATCTCACTTGGCACTACGAAGTATATAGGGTGAGAATATCCCAGTGTCAACTCTAAAAGGTTGCCAGTATTAGATACTCTATATCCTACACCAATAAGTTCAAGTTCTATCTTATACCCTTCAGATACACCCACCATCATATTGTGGATAAGACTACGACTTAATCCATGAAGAGACTTGTGTCTCTTTTGCTCGGTAGGACGTTCGATAGTCAAGATGCCATCTTCTTGCTTCAGTATGAGGTCCTTATTGATAGCTTCTGTAAGCTCTCCTTTCGGGCCTTTAACACTTACTAAGTTATTCTCTCCGACAGAGATGGTAACTCCTTGTGCGATACTGATGGGTGCATTTCCTATTCTAGACATAGCAATTCGATCATTAATCTATTAATAAACGTAGCAGATGACCTCGCCACCTACGTTTTCTCTTCTTGCTTGCTTATCAGTCATCAACCCTTTAGAGGTAGAGATGATAGCAATCCCTAAGCCATTGATAATCCTTGGAAGCTCATCTGCACCGGCATACTGACGTAATCCAGGTGTGCTGATCCTACCAAGCTTTTTAATCACAGGCTCTTTGGTCTGTGGATTATATTTCAAAGCTATCTTGATATGTCCTTGAGGTCCTTCGTCCTCGAACTTGTACTTCAAGATGTAACCCTGATCATAAAGAATCTCAGTGACACTTCTCTTCATCTTAGATGAAGGTATCTCTACGACTCTATGTCCCGCTTTCTGAGCGTTACGAATTCTGGTCAAATAGTCCGCTATGGGATCCGTTAATGCCATATTGTTTTTTGTTTACCAGCTTGCTTTAGTTAATCCCGGGATCTTCCCTTCTAGTGCCATTTTTCTAAATGTCACTCTGTTGATCCCAAACCTTCTCATATAGCCTTTAGGGCGACCTGTCAACTGACATCTGTTATGTAGTCTAACAGGAGAAGCATTGCGAGGAAGCTTATCTAAAGCTTCATAATCTCCTGCTTCTTTTAACTGCTTTCTGAGCTCAGCATACTTGGCAACCATGCGCCTTCTTTTTGCTTCGCGAGCGATTACTGCTGTACGTGCCATACGATTAAGCGTTATTTTGATTTTTAAATGGCATACCCATATGCTTCAGCAATGCGAATGCCTCTTTATCAGTACGAGCCGACGTCACAAAAGTGATATCGAGTCCGCTGATGTTATTTACCTTATCTATATCTATCTCAGGAAAGATAATCTGCTCTTTTACTCCAAGCGTATAATTACCTCTACCGTCGAAAGACTTGTCATTGATACCTCTAAAGTCACGTACCCGTGGTAGTGCCACAGCTATCAGTCTGTCCAAAAACTCAAACATCTGATTAGCTCTAAGTGTAACACGAGCTCCGATAACCATATCCTCTCTCAACTTAAAGTTAGAGACTGACTTCTTAGCTTTTGTTGGTACAGCTTTCTGACCAGCTATAGAAGTCATCTCTGTAAGAGCTGCTTCTATCAACTTCTTATCTTGAGTAGCACCACCGATACCTTGGTTGATGCATATTTTTTCAAGCTTTGGTACCTGCATAGCAGAAGAGTATTCGAACTCTTCCATCAACTTAGGAGCGACTACGTCCTTATAGTGGTTCTGTAATCTAGGTGTGTATCCCATCAGTTTATGATTTCTCCAGATTTCTTCGCAAATCTCACGTTCTTACCATCCACGACTTTTCTACCGACTCTTGTCGTCTCTCCAGACTTCGGGTCTAGAAGAGCAACATTAGAGATGTGTATCGGAGAGTTAATCTCATTGATACCACCCGGCTGATCATGTGTTGGCTTGGTGTGTTTTTTCTTCACATTTACTCCATCAACTACGACTCTATACTTAGCAGGGATCACTTCTAAGACTTCACCTTGAGTACCCTTATAAGCACCTGCGATGACTTCTACTTTGTCTCCCTTACGGATATGAATCTTAGCTGTATTTTTTACTTTCTTCATCACTCTTACTATTTACAGCACCTCAGGTGCAAGTGATACAATTCTCATATAGTCCTTATCTCTCAACTCACGAGCTACAGGACCGAAGATCCTTGTTCCTCGAGGCTCCCCACCTTGGTTAAGTAAGACAACAGCGTTGTCATCGAACCTGATATATGATCCATCCTTACGGCGGATTTCTTTCTTAGTCCTAACCACCACTGCCTGTGAGACAGTACCTTTCTTAAGACCACCTGGTGCAGATTCCTTGACAGTAACAACTATAGTATCACCTATAGAAGCATACCTTCTTTTAGAACCCCCTAGCACTCTAATGCAAAGCACTTTCTTCGCGCCAGAATTATCAGCTACATCTAACCTTGACTCCTGTTGAATCATGACTTTATATTATTTAGCTCTTTTAATAACTTCTACCAACGACCATCTCTTACGTCTACTCAATGGTCTAGACTCGATGATTCTTACGAGATCACCTTCATTACAGTCATTCGTCTCATCGTGTGCTAAGAACTTCTTAGACTTACGAAGGAACTTACCGTACATCGGATGCTTAATACGACGCTCTACCTTTACAGAGATGGTTTTGTCCATCTTGGTGCTCGTCACTAAGCCGACTATCTGTCTTTTGTTACTATCCATTGTCTATGATTTTCTGCGTCTGCGTGCTCTAATCTTTGTTCTAGTGCTTGGATCAACTCCTTCTAACTCTCTTCGTCTGATCTCAGTAGCTAATCTTGCTACATCTCTTCTAGCTTCTCTCAGAGTAAGGGGATTTTCCAATCCGCGGATCGCATGGTCGATCTTCATCTTGTTGTAACTCGACACTGTTAGATCATACTCACTAGTGAGTTGCTCTGGTGTCATGTCTATGAGTTCTGTGTATTTCTTCGTAGCCATAGTCTCTTAATCTACGTAGTCTATTCTAGTTATAGTCTTTGTTAATACTGGTAGCTTCTGAGCTGCAAGTCTAAGTGCTTCTTCTGCTACCTCGCGTGGTACACCATCCATCTCAAACAAGATCTTACCTGGCTTGATCTGAGCTACATAGTGATCTAGAGCTCCTTTACCCTTACCCATCCGTACCTCTTGAGGCTTAGCTGTGATCGGTTTGTCTGGAAATACTCTAATCCACACTTTTCCTTCCCTCTTCATATATCTGGTCATAGCAATACGAGCTGACTCTATCTGTCGACTTGTCAATCGTCCTGCTGTCACCGCTTTGAGAGCGAATGTTCCAAAAGAAACTGTACTACCACGATACGCTAGACCGCGATTACGTCCCTTCTGCTGTTTTCTATATTTTGTTCGTTTAGGCTGTAACATGTTACCGCTCTTATGTTATTATCTATTTCTTCTGTCTCCTCCTCGGCCTCTTCCTTGACCACGACCTCTTCCTCGGCCTCTTCCTCCTCTTCCTTTCTTATCTGTATCTACGCCCACATTTGGTGATAGATCTCTTTTTCCTAATACTTCTCCTTTACATATCCAGCACTTGATACCTATCAATCCGTAGACAGTAAGTGCTTCTTGTAGTGAGTAATCTATATCTGCTCTGAATGTATGCAGAGGGATACGTCCGTCTTTATACTCTTCAGATCTTGCCATATCAGCACCGTTAAGTCGACCGCTGATTCTGATCTTGATACCTTGTGCTCCTGCTCTCATAGATGACTGGATAGACATCTTGATCGCTCTTCTATAGTTGACACGGCCTTCGAGCTGCTTAGCGATAGACTCTGCTACGATACTTGCATCTAACTCAGGCTTTCTGATCTCTACGATGTTAATCTGTACATCGTACTTCGTCAGTTTCTTTAACTCCTCTCTGATCAGGTCTACCTCACTACCTCCTTTACCGATGATGATACCAGGTCTAGATGTATGGATAGTTACTGTTATCCTCTTTAGTGTTCTTTCGATGACAACTCTGGCAACACCACCTCTGTTGATACGGGCTTTGAGATATCTTCTGATTTTCTCATCCTGAACAAGCTTTGTAGCCATGTCCTTACCACTAAACCAATTAGAGTCCCATCCTCGGATGATACCTAATCTATTGCCTATCGGGTTTGTCTTTTGTCCCATATCTTATTCTTCTTCAGCTGTTGCAGATGCAGTGTCAGCGTCTATTTCTAAAGAGTTTTCTACTATCAGCGTCAAGTGGTTAGATCTTTTTCTGATCCTAGTCGCTCTACCTTGTGGCGCTGGTCTCATTCTTTTCAGCATGCCCGCTTCACCAACAAAAACCGTCTTCACTTTAAGATCATAGTCTGCTGCGCTATAAGACATGTCTCCTTTGTTCTCCCAATTAGAGATGGCAGAAAGAAGAACTTTCTCAGCCCAAGTAGATGCTTCTTGTCTTGAGAACTTCAAGATGTTCAATGCTTCATCTACAGACTTCCCTCTGATCATATCCACTACCTTTCTCATCTTACGAGCCGAAAGCGGACAATTTTTCAATTTAGCTACTGCCTCCATAGTTACTTTCTGTTACCTGAGTGACCTTTATATGTTCTAGTAGGGGAAAACTCACCTAGCTTATGACCCACCATATTCTCAGTAAGAAATACTGGTATGAAGGTTTTGCCATTATGCACAGCTATCGTCTGACCTACCATGTCAGGAGTGATCATAGATCCTCTCGACCAAGTCTTTATAACTGTTTTTTTAGTAGAGCCTGCCGCCTTATCCATCTTCTTCTGAAGCTTATGGAAAACGTATGGACCTTTCTTTAGTGATCTAGCCATATTCCTACTTCTTACGTTTAGTTATGATTAGTTTATCAGAATACTTCTTCTTTCTCGTCTTTTGACCTTTGGCCATGATACCTGTACGTGATCGTGGGTGACCTCCAGAGGCTCTACCTTCACCACCACCCATCGGGTGATCTACAGGGTTCATCGCTACACCTCTTACTCGAGGTCTTCTACCAAGATGTCTTCTACTACCTGCTTTACCAAGTACTTTAAGAGCATGATCTGGATTAGATGTAGTACCGATAGTAGCAAGGCATCCAGAAAGGATCCTTCTCACTTCCCCTGAAGGAAGCTTTACTATCACATACTTACCTTCTCTGTTCATCAGCGTACCCGAAGTACCTGCACCTCTTGCAAGAGCTGCTCCCTTACCAGGGGTCATCTCTATCGCATGGATACTAGCACCAAGCGGTATCTCATTCAATGGAAGAGCATTACCAACTGTGGGCGCTGATCCAGGTCCTGAGACAATCTTATCTCCTACTTTTAAAGCATCCGGAGCGATGATATATCTCTTCTCTCCACCTTTATACTCGATAAGAGCGATGAATGCTGTACGGTTTGGATCGTATTGTAATGACTTCACCTCACCTGCAACACCGTGATTATCTCTCTTGAAGTCAATAATCCGATATCTTCTCTTATGTCCTCCACCTCGATTACGCATCGTCATCTTACCATCGTGGTTTCTACCACCTGACTTGTGCAGCTTGGCAAGAAGCGACTTCTCTGGCTTGTCATTAGAAATACCACTGTAGTCTACAGTAGCTTTCTGGCGCAAACCAGGTGTTATCGGATTATATCTTTTTATAGCCATGATCTATATCACATTTATACATCACCGAAGAAGTCTATCTCTTCTCCCTCTGATAGTCTAACAATGGCCTTCTTAAAAGAAGACTTTCTACCTTTTTGAAGTCCAGATCTAGTATTTCTGACCTTTGACTTTCCTGGCATCACCAGTGTATTAACAGACTCTACGGTAACACCATACATCTGCTCTACAGCTGTCTTAATCTCAATCTTATTAGCCTTTTTGTTCACAACAAAAGTATACTGCATGAGACTCTCTGAAAGTGTCTCACTCTTCTCAGTAATCATCGGCTTTACTATAATCTGCTTGTGCATTGTACTTACGATTGAGTATTAAATGTGGAAGCAATCTTGCCGATCGCACTCTCAGTAAGAATGAGATTACGGCAATTTAGTATTTCGTATGTGTTCAAGTTAGAAGCTGTTACCACACCTGACTTTGATAAGTTACGAGCAGATAAATACAATGTATTGTCATGATCTGCTGTCACTAAAAGAGTGCGCTGGTTAACACCTGAAACATTAGAAAGTATAGCTGATAATGCTCCAGTCTTTGGAGCCTCCATAGTAAAGTCTTCTATCACTTTCAGACTACCATCAGAAGCTTTCTGACTTAGAGCAGATACTCTAGCTAATCTTTTTACTTTCTTGTTCAACTTGATGTTGTAGCTACGAGGTCTTGGACCAAATATCCTACCACCACCTCTAAACACAGGAGACTTGATAGATCCAGCCCTTGCGGTACCAGTACCCTTCTGTCTCTTTATCTTCTTTGTAGATCCCTTGATCTCTCCTCTTTCTTTGGCCTTGTGCGTACCCTGTCTCTGTGCAGCGCTGTATTGCTTCACGGCGAGATAAAGTACATGCTCGTTAGGAGTAGCACCGAAGATCTCATCAGGTAGGTCTGCAGATCTACCCGTCGACTTTCCGTCCGTATTTAGTATATCTATCTTCATGACTACCTTACTTTTCTACTATTACGTAAGCACCTTTATGCCCTGGGACACAACCCTTGATGAGCATCACATGCTTGTCAGCTAATATTTTTACAACTTTCAGGTTCTTCGTCTTTACTCTCTTGTTACCTGTTCTACCACCCATCTTCATGCCTTTCACAACTTTAGATGGAGTTGCACAAGCACCAATCGCACCAGGAGCACGCTGTCTGTTGTGCTGTCCGTGAGTTGCATCACCTACACCGGCAAAACCATGTCTCTTGACGACCCCTTGAAAGCCCTTTCCTTTGGTAGTTCCTACAACATGTACAGTATCGCCTTCTTCAAATATCTCAGTAAGCTCAACTGAATCTCCAAGACCTTTTTCAAGACCATTGAGATCAAACTCAGCTAACTTTCTTTTGGGCGTAGTGCCTGCCTTCTTAAAGTGGCCTTGCATTGCTTGGCTCACATTTTTGGCTTTACGATCTTCGTAAGCAAGTTGTAACGACGTGTAACCATCTGAGTCCTCAGTCTTTATCTGAGTTACTACGTTAGGACTTGCGTCTATAACGGTTACGGGTATGTTGCGACCTTGCTCGTCGAACACACTTGTCATACCTACCTTTTTACCTATAATGCCATTCATATATAGATACTTTATAATTAATAACATCGACGTGTCAACGTAACACACCTCTGTTAAAGATTGCTAATTAAATATTCGCGTAGTTAAGAGAGCTTGACCTGAATGTCTACTCCGGATGGAAGTTCGAGCTTTGAGAGCGCGTCTACAGTCCTTTGAGTAGGTGTATAAATGTCAATTAACCTCTTGTGGGTCCTCAACTGAAACTGCTCTCTGGATTTCTTATTTACGTGCGGTGATTTCAGCACTGTAAATACTTCTTTCTCAGTGGGCAGCGGAATCGGACCGGTTACTACGGCGCCGCTCATCCTTACGGTTTTAACGATCTTCTCTGTAGACTTGTCTACCAAGTTGTGATCGTACGAGCGGAGTTTTATCCTAATCTTTTGATTCATTACCTCTTTTAAAAAGTACTTCTTGTCCCCTTATTGGGGGCGCAAAAGTATGTATAATTATTTAATGCGCCAAATGCATGAGTTAGGCATTCACCTCTCCTCTACTCTTAGCGATAATCTCTTCACTTAATGTCTTCGGTACAGGAGCAAAATGCGAGAACTCCATCGTGCTAGATGCTCTTCCTGAAGTGATGGTACGTAGTGATGTTACGTAACCAAACATTTCCGAAAGGGGTACATCTGCAGATATCGCCACTGCGTTACCTTTCTGATCCTGACCTTTAGGTAGACCTCTTCTTCTGTTAAGATCTCCGATCACTGACCCGACATACTCATCAGGCGTGATTACTTCTAGCTTCATGATAGGCTCAAGAAGAACAGGCTTCGTACCAGACGATGCTGCTTTAAATCCTTCCTTAGCACAAAGCTCAAATGCAATCGGCTTAGAATCCACCGCGTGCGTCTGCCCGTCATAGACTCTTACTTTCATGCTATCCATACTGTATCCAGCAAGTACTCCATTGTTCATCATGGCATTAAAACCCTTGATGATCGATGGGAATAATTCTTTAGGGATAGATCCACCGTGGATACTATTCACAAACTGTAGACGTGTCTTACCGTTCTTATAGTCATCACTCTCGAGGAACTCCTCATCAGCAGGTCCGATCTCAAAACTCATCTGAGCAAATAGACCAGATCCACCAGACTGCTTCTTAAGTCGCTCTGTATGATCTACAGTAGCTGTAAGTGCTTCCTTGTAGCTCACTTGTGGCTGACCTTGGTTACACTCTACCTTAAACTCTCTTCTAAGACGATCGATGATAATCTCTAGGTGAAGTTCACCCATACCACTGATCACTGTCTGGTTAGTATCCTCGTTAAACTTCACACGGAAGGTTGGATCTTCTTCAGACAACTTAGCTAGAGCAAGTCCAAGCTTGTCTATGTCTTTCTGAGACTTAGGCTCTACGGCTACCCCGATCACTGGATCTGGGAATACCATAGACTCAAACTGTATCGGATAGCCTTCTGCACTTAGCGTATCTCCCGTACGTAGATCTTTAAAACCTACACCTGCGGCGATATCACCTGCTTCAACCCTTGGGATAGGGTTCTGCTTATTAGAGTGCATCTGGAAGAGACGTGATATACGCTCCTTCTTACCCGTTCTGTTATTTCTTATATATGACCCAGCGTCAAGAGCGCCTGAGTAAACTCTGAAGAAAGCAAGTCTTCCTACGAATGGATCCGTAGCAATCTTAAATGCCAATGCTGTAAACGGCTCGTCTGCAGATGGCTTTAATGAAAGCTCTTGCTCGTTATCAGGGTTAACACCTTTAGTCTCACCGATATCAAGTGGTGAAGGTAGATATGCGCAAGCCGCATCTAGTACCGCCTGCACTCCTTTGTTCTTAAATGCTGATCCGCACATCATCGGTACGAATGCAAGATCCATAACCGCAGATCTTACGGCCGCTCTGATCTCTTCTACAGAGATAGAGTTAGCATCTTCAAAGTACTTCTCTAGAAGTCCTTCGTCATACTCGGCAACTGTCTCGAGAAGTTTTTCTCTCCACTCAGTCACTATTTCTTTGAGATCTTCAGGCATGTCTATGACCTTGTAAGTCATACCCATATCATCTTCATTCCAGACGATAGCTTCGTTGGTGATCAGATCTACAACACCTTTAAAGTTCTCTTCAGCTCCGATAGGAATCTGAAGTGGGATGGCCTTTGATCCAAGTTTTTCTTGTACGTCATTAACGACGTTAAGGAAGTCTGCACCAGATCTGTCCATCTTATTGACGAATCCGATACGTGGTACATTATAGTTATCTGCTAGTCTCCAGTTAGTCTCAGATTGAGGCTCTACACCACTCACTGCGCAGAACAAGAAGACAAGACCGTCAAGTACACGTAGAGATCTATTTACCTCTACGGTAAAATCCACGTGACCTGGAGTATCGATGATATTCATACTGTACTCCTGATCTTTCCACTTCCATGAAGTCTTGGTAGCAGCAGAAGTAATCGTGATACCTCTTTCTTGCTCTTGCTCCATCCAGTCCATCGTAGCAGCACCATCATGCACCTCGCCTATCTTGTGGCTCAGTCCTGTATAGTATAGTACTCTCTCTGTAGTGGTTGTCTTTCCTGCATCAATGTGTGCAGCAATACCAATATTTCTGGTGAAATTTAAATCATTTGCCATTGGGTAATAATCTTAGGGGTAATTATTATACTCGGAAGTGAGCAAACGCTTTGTTCGCCTCTGCCATCCTATGTGTATCTTCTTTTTTCTTAACTGCAGCACCTTCGCCTTTACTTGCTGCTATGATCTCTGAAGCTAACTTCTCAGCCATACCTTTTCCACTACGCATCCTTGCGTACTTGATCAGCCACTTCATACCTACAGAAGTTCTACGGCTTGGTCTGATCTGCACTGGTATCTGAAATGTAGCTCCACCGATCCTTTTAGATCTTACTTCGACATCTGGGTATACATTTCCCAGCGCCTTAGACCAAGTCTCATGCGGATCCTCACTTGTCTTTTCTTTTACAAGATCCATGGCAGTATAGAAGATATCAAACGCGGTACTCTTCTTACCTGCCCACATCATATTATTAACGAACTGAGTAACTACTGGATCAGCAAATCTTGGATCCGGCTGAATTACTCGCTGTTTTGGCTTTCTTTTTCTCATATCTATTTATCCAGTTAAGGATTACTTAGGTCTTTTTGCTCCGTACTTAGATCTACTCTGAAGTCTATCTGCTACACCTGCAGTATCCAGAGCTCCTCTTACGATGGTATATCTCACACCTGGAAGATCTTTTACTCTTCCTCCTCTGATCAATACAATACTATGCTCTTGAAGGTTGTGACCTTCCCCAGGTATGTAGGCGATCACCTCGATACCATTCGACATACGTACTTTGGCCACCTTACGAAGCGCTGAGTTAGGCTTCTTAGGTGTCGTGGTATATACTCTCGTACATACACCTCTCTTCTGCGGACAAGAATCCAAAGCACGAGACTTGCTCGATGTGATGATTTTCTTGCGTCCCTTGCGGACTAGCTGATTAATTGTTGGCATATAATATCTTACTAGGCTTGTAAAAAGCGAGTGCAAATGTACGACTATTTTACAATTTTTACAGACGTGTTTTACCAACCTACTGTTAAGGATAAGTCAGCTTTGATCACTTACGTAAATGAGGGCTATCTGTACTGTCACCATGGAGTGAAGTCTGAACGACAAAGTCTACTCTTTGAGCACCTGAAATGAAGACCTCTAGAATCGTATATCGTAAAAGAAAATCAGTCTATAACAAACTCTGCAGCTTCATCGCTACGCCCATATCTCCGTCTATCTTAATCTTACCAGACATGACGGCATTCATAGGATTGAGCTTGCCTTGGACCAGTTGCATGAAGTCCTCTTCAGATAATTTAATGGTGCAGTCTGCTGATGAGTCTGCATCGCTCACAGTATTAGTATCGCCACTGCCGTCGATGAAAATCTGTTGTCCTCCTAGATCAACCTTCAGAACATTTCTTATAGATTGAATACTGATGCAAATAAATTTAAATGAAATACCTATATTTCTTGTCAGAATCACAATGCTAGCCGACCAATGCTAAAAAAGTTCACCACACTCATCATTGTTTTATTGAGTCTGCATTATTCGTGTTCGAGCCAATCAGTCTCCGATAATCGGTATAAGTGGAATATTGATATCTCGGGCTCTTACGGAAGACCTCTAGTTTTCAATGAAGGCAATATGGGCTTTGGACTCTTTTCAGTTGATATAGGGTATCGACTCGGTCCATCTTTTTCATTGCAGGCTAATCTTGCCTACACCTCTGATTTTGCAGGTATAGACATTTACATAACTAGTATTAATGCCCGAAAAACACAAGGAAGGTTCTATGTAGAATATGGACTAGGCATACTTACCGAGGTTTTTGTCCTTCAAGACAGAAGTGATATGCAATTGATAGGAATCTTTGAAGCTGGCTTGCCCATAGCTATTGGCAAGGGCTTCTTCATTGAACCTTTTATAGAGATTCTTATCCCTTCCATATTTATTGTGCCTGACATCGGCGTATCACTTTCAAAGAAGTTTTGATGCTAGATCCTGAGCATGACTTATAACAAACTCTGCAGCTTCATCGCTACGCCCATATCTCCGTCTATCTTAATCTTACCAGACATGACGGCATTCATAGGATTGAGCTTGCCTTGGACCAGTTGCATGAAGTCCTCTTCAGATAATTTAATGGTGCAGTCTGCTGATGAGTCTGCATCGCTCACAGTATTAGTATCGCCACTGCCATCGATAAATAGCTGGCGACCACCTAAGTCAAACTTGAGTGTATTGCCGATAGCGGAAGTTCCTGCTGCTTTTCTCTTCACCTGACCGATCAGGTCATCCAGGGAAGCTACTGGCTTTTTCTCTCCATTTGCGGAAGCGCCATTACTCTTAGATCTTTCAACTATAGAAGAAGGAGCTGCATCATAGCTCACATCATCGATGATCATCTTCGCTAAGATCTCTCTCATGATCTCCGACGAACCTCCACCGATCGTACCAACGCGTACATCGCGATACATACGAGCAAGAGGATATTCCTCCATAAATCCATAACCGCCATAGAACTGAAGACACTGCGTAGCCACCTTCTCGGCTAACTCAGTCGCTAGCAACTTGGCCATAGAGCAAAGCTTTACATCATAAACACCATCATTATAAAGCTGGCAGCAGTAATAGGAAAAGGCCTTCAAAGCCTCCACTTCTGATGCTAACTGAGCGATGCGATGTCTGAGTACTTGAAACTTGTTGATCGGTCGACCAAATGCTTTTCGCTCAGACATGTACTGAAGAGAAAGAGCTATCGCATTTTCCATACCAGTAACAGCTGCGGGCACTGCACATAGTCTCTCAAGCTGAAGGCCATTCATGAGATAATAAAATCCTCTACCCTCTTCTCCGATGAGATTTTCCTTTGGCACCTTGACATTATCAAAGCTGAGCTCGGCTGTATCTGAACAATGCCAACCTAATTTTTTGAGCTTAGTGGCTGAGACACCTTCCATCTTTTGCTCGATAACTAGCAAGCTGACTCCTGCTGCTCCAGCGTCTGGATTCGTCTTTACGACGGTTACGATCAGATCACCATAGACGCCATTAGTGATGAACGTCTTGCTACCATTGACTAGGTAATGATCTCCTTTGTCTTCTGCTCGAGTCTTGATATTTTGTGCATCTGATCCAGCATCAGGTTCAGTTATACCGATCGATGAGATAAGATCTCCAGAGATCAGGCCTGGGAGGTATTTCTTCTTGAGATGATCAGAAGCATACTTCGCGATATATGGACCAGACATGTACTGTACTACTTGCTGCGTGATAGCAAAGCCTCCACTGTTGGTACGTCCTAGCTCTTCATTAAAGATGACGTCATAGAAGAAGTCTAGGTTAGATCCTCCGTATTCTTCCGGATAGGAAAGACCAAGAAAGCCCATATCTCCCATCTTCTTCCAGATATCTCTAGGCGTGCGTCGATCTTCTTCCCATTGGTTGATATGAGGGATAGCCTCTTTCTTTAAGAACTCCCGAAGTGAGGTTCTGAATAGTTCGTGATCTTCTGTAAAGTTTGGGTTGGTCATCTTATAATTCTTTAGAAAGAGTGTCGTAATAGGATTCAAGGCCTTCTTCTGCTATACTTACAAGATCTTGACCCTTGTTCATCGCTACAAAGGATTTTTTATACTCAAGGGTCTTCGCCCATCGAGAATAAAACCTTCTAACATTTTCTATTATGTCTATACTGAAAGGTGTCATTTTTATTGTTAAGCCGTAGCCATCGCCTTTGATCTTGCTCGAGCTTTCATCTCTGCAAAGAAATCTGAGAAGATAGATCTCGCGATCATCACTTTCATGATCTCATTAGTCCCTCCATATATCCTTTGGACTCTCGCATCTCCGTAGTATCTCGCTATCGGGTACTCCCAGATATATCCGTAACCTCCAAAGAGCTGTAGGCACTCATCTATCATAGCACACTGCACATCCGAGCCATGATACTTTGCCATAGATGCCAGCTCTGGTGTTAGTTTCTTCTCAGTGAGCAACTCAGTACATCTGTCCACGAAGGCGGTTGTTACTTCGAGCTGAGTAGCTACCTCGGCCAGCTTGAACTGTGTGTTCTGAAAAGCACAGATGGGTTGCTTGAAAGCTTTACGTTCTTGAGTGTACGCTACCGTATGCTCTAGTGCGCCTCTCACTGCTCCTATGGCCCCCAGTGCGATCGTCATCCTTTCTCTAGGCAACTCCGTCATCATGTGGATAAATCCACGTCCTTCTTCACCAAGGAGATTTTCTTTAGGCACCTTCACATCTTCAAAAAAGAGCTCACATGTATCACTTGTCTTTAGACCTAGTTTTACAAAAGGCTTTCCTTTTGAAAATCCTGGACTATCAGCATCTACCACTAGTAGACTGACTCCTTTAGATCCTTTTGTCTTGTCCGTCTTGCAAGCTACTATGGTGAAGTCAGATGTATATCCGATAGTGATGAATGTCTTGCTGCCATTCAATATATAGTGATCACCCTTGTCTTCAGCATAAGTAGTGATCGCTGCGACATCACTACCTGTACTTGGCTCAGTCATACCGAGTGATCCGATCAACTCACCACTTACGCACTTAGGTAAATATTTCTCTTTGAGGTACTCGCTAGCATGCTTGGCAAAGTAAGGTATCACTATATCAGAGTGCATAGAGATCCCTGGAGATGCTGCTCCTAATCTTGCTTGTTCTTCTATCAGCAATGCTGCAAAACTGAAGTCTAGACCCATACCACCATACTTAGGATCTAAAGTGATACCTAGTAATCCGAGTTCACCTGCTTTTAGCCAGGCTTCTTTATCACAGTATCCTTGCTTCTCCCATTTCTCACGATAAGGAAGTACATGATTCTCGAAGTAGTCGATAATCGTCTTGCGAAACATCGCATGCTCTTCTGTATTGTAGACGGTCCGAGGTAGTTCGTGTCTCTTGTAATTCATGATCATTTCTTTATAAGCACTGAAATTATCTCGTACAAATGGGATGGTCAAAAAAATAATTAACGGGAGATAACATACTGTTTAATTGTCACCGTAGTACAAATGTTCAGTCAGGCTTGTTCGAAAGTGAAAAAACGAGGTTAAAGCAAGGAGGAAATCCATGATCTCGTCTCCCTTGGCTCGATGACTTCGTCGATCTCAAAGGTGGTCGCAGCATTGATAGCTCTACCGCGGTTATAAGTATCTGCAACCATCTTGTCATAGGCGGCTTGTCGCTCCCTAGGGTCGTTGATGGCCTCGAGTTCTTTTCGATAACCGAGTTGCACGGCACCTTCTATACCCATCGCTCCAAACTCCGCAGTCGGCCATGCTATCGTCGCTGTCGCTCGATGGGCACCACCTCCCATCATCGCCATCGCGCCCAGGCCATAAGCACGACGGATGACTATACTAACCAGTGGTTTTTCTAATCTCGCGGCGCTCACGAAAAGTTCTCCTGCCGCCTTTACGGTTCCTTGACTCTCACCTTCAGGTCCAACCATGATACCGGGCGTATCGATAAAACTTACCACTGGGAGGCTATATCTATGACATCGGTCTATCATCGTGACGGCCTTGCGAGCACAGTCAGCCGTGATAGCTCCAGCTTCATATCGACTGTCATTAGCGATGACACCGATGGCTTTTCCTTCGATCCTCCCTATGCAGGTGATCATACCCGGAGCATAAGCATCTTGTATAAAGAGACTAGTATCAGTATCACAAAGTGATGTGATGAGCGCCTTCATATCAAAAGTTCTCTTGCGTTGTTCTGGGATGATATTCTGGAGTACTTCTTGATCCTGAAAAGAAAAGTCCGAAGCAGTGTCGTAGTAGAACCCAAGATATTGCTGAGCGACCTTGATAGCTTCCTTGTCATCTTCTACCAATACATCGATCACACCATTGGCCGTCTGGACATCTGCGGGACCGACATCTTTTGGATGGAACTTTCCAAGTCCACCACCTTCGATCATAGCAGGTCCGCCCATGCCTATAGAGATGTCTTTAGTTCCTATGATGAGATCTGATGAGCCAGCTAAAGCAGCATTACCTGCAAAGCAATATCCAGTGACGATCGATACTGTCGGCACATAATCTCTAAGACCGGCATACCTCGTAAATGTGGATATAAATAAACCCGCGATCGTATTCAGGTCTACATCACCAGGGCGACCGCCACCTCCTTCTGCAAATAATACTATTGGAAGCTTCTGATCATGAGCTACATCTATCAGCCGATCCATCTTCATGTGATTCATCGTGCCTTGTGTGCCCGCTAGTACTGTATAATCGTATGCCATGACGACGGCCTTCTGAGATGAAGACCCAGTGATCACCTGAGCTACTCCGCCAACTAGGCCATCAGCAGGAGTATTAGCTATCAGATCTTCCTCGGATCTGCGTGTTCTTTGTGCAGCTATGATAAAGCTTCCGTACTCTCTGAAGCTTCCTTCCACCGTTAGTTGTGCCACTCCTTCCCTTGCCGTCAGTCGGCCCTTCTCTCTTCTTTTTTCTACAGCCGCTGGTCTAGCCTCATCACTAACAAGATGCCGTCTTCGCTTGAGCTCGTCAAGTGCATTTTTTTTATCGGTCAGAACTTCTACCTCCACTGGTGTACTAGCTTCGACAGCTTGCTCTTTATAGGCGATCAAAATCTCATCTTGATCGATCAGATCTCCAAGTTTGACATGTAGGCTTTGGATCACTCCATCAGCAGGAGATTTGATGGCATTCTCCATCTTCATCGCTTCGATGATAATCAAGTCTTGCCCCTTTGCAACTTTAGCACCAGCATCTACTAGGATCTGAGTGATGATGCCTGGCATCGGACTATGTATCTTTTTACTCATCGTCGACAACTAGAATTTAGCTCATCATGCTTCTAAGTGTTTTGACCAGTCCCATGCGATCGCCAGCTAGGTGTTCCATGCCATCTACATACAGTGTGATGCCACTTATATAATCTGCTAATGGACTTGCCAGAAAGGACACGGCATTAGCGATATCTTCTACTGTCCCAAATCTCTTCATCAGGTTCTCCTTCTTCCCTGCTTCAAACTGATCTTGGATCTCCTTCGGATAACTATCTAATCCTGATGACTCTATAGTACCCGGTGCTATAGCATTGATCCTGATGTTGTGTTGTGCCCACTCTTGGGCTAGCGACATTGTCAGATTTTGCACGCCTGCTCTGGCTGCTCCTGTATGTGCCATACCTGGAAATCCGCGGTGCATATTTGCGATGATATTGATGATCACACCTTGGGACTGTGGGATAAAGAATCGCTGCGCCATGACTTGTGACATAAAGAAGGTCCCGTTCAGGTTATTATTGATAACTGCTGCCCACCCCTTCTCACTGATGAGCTCGGCTGGTGCGGGAAACTGACCACCTGCATTGTTGATTAGGATATCTAGTCGTCCATATTCGCTTTCGATATAATCTGCAAGTAAGGAGATTTGCTCTGTCTTTCGTATATCGCATGTGTGGTATAGACATTTACCCTTTTCAGTCAGTTTGTCGGCAGCTTCCTTTAGGGGTTCTTCTTTTCGAGAACAGATAATTAGCTGAGCTCCTAGATCCAACAGCTGCTCTGCTATACCATATCCGATGCCACTTCTACCACCCGTGACTAGTACTATTTTGTCTTTATAAAGAGAAGATTGGTAACCCATAGATCTGCTTGTTGTCCTAGATTAATTAGATCGCTTACGCAAATGAAGTAATTCAAACACTACCGATGTCTTTAAAAATTGTCGCTTTTATAGTTGGCCATTCGTGACTGAGTATGGCATAGTAAACGGTATCTCTTCTAAATCCATCTTGCATGACCGTATGAGACCGAATTTTTCCTTCGTAGATGGCCCCTAACTTTTCCATAGCTCTGCGTGATCTAAGGTTTCTACTGTCTGTTTTGAATTCTACTCTTTTATATTCTAGCTCCTCAAAAGCATAAGAAAGCATGAGGTACTTCATATTCTTATTGAGACCAGTACCATGGACTCTTGGTGCTATCCAAGTAGAACCAATTTCTAATCTCTTGTCATAGTCAGAGATATTCATAAAGCTTGTACTCCCTACATAGGATTGGCTATTTTTATCGAAGATGACAAAAGAGTACTTGGCTTCTTCTTTACGCAGTCTCAGTGCCTTATCGACGTATGCTACAAGGCTCTCTTCAGTACCAAAAGCGGGCGGGGAAAATTCTAATAAATTGGGATGTTCTAGGGCTATCGGCAATAAGTTCTTTTTATGCTTATCCAATATAGAGGTGAGACGCACAACATCATTTTCTAATTTGATCTCTTCACTAAAGTTCATTACTTCTTTCTATAAAAACAGGCTATACCAGTAAAGGCGAATAGATACGCTATGATGATATTACTTAAAGTTAAAAACTGAAATGGCGCATAGGATAATGTGGACACTCCTAATGCTTTGAACATGAAGATACCCGATGGCGTCCATGGAAAAAGATTCTCCATCATAGTCCCAGCATCTTCGATAGACCTGCTCAGCACTTTTCGATCGATGCCCTGGTCATCAAACTTCTTTTTGAAAGCAGTACCGATGATAAATGATGTTGCATACTGATTAGATGCAGTTATGTTGGTCAGAAGCGTAGCTGTTAACGCAGCCGTCACGGTCTGCCATCTCTTCTTGAGTAACTGCATTACAAAAGACAGTGACCTCTTGATCGCATCGATCACTTCTAATGTCCCGATGTAAGCAAATATGAGCAAGCAGATAACTACACCTTCTATCAAATTATAAAGGCCACCTCGGTTAAGGATATTGAGCACCTTGGATTGGGTTTCTATTTCTCCAGCCATGCTGACGGTAAATCCTTTATTAAAAGAATGGAATACGTCGCTGACTGAGAAACTTTGAAAGATCAAGGCAAGAACAAGAGCACACCATGCTGATCCCAGCAAGGTGAGTACTATAGGTTTACCAGTCATAGACCCCCATAGCACAATAGCAAGTGGAATCAGAAGTAGAACATTAAAATTGAAGATGGCTTTTAAGTCATTTAAGGTTGCTTGCACTGCCGACAGATCTTGTGCCGTACCTTCTAGACCTCCTTGTATAGCCGGTGACAAGTAGATATATGCTAGTCCTGCTATGATAGCTGCTGGGCCCGTGGTGAACATCATCGACTTGATATGATCGTAGACAGAGACATCAGTGGCAAGAGCTGCTACATTGGTGGTATCCGATAGTGGTGACATCTTATCACCAAAGAATGATCCTCCCACAATAGCCGCAGCTGTAATAGCGAGATTAGCATCATAAACCTGGGCTATACCGATCATCACTACTCCTATCGTACCCGCTGATCCCCAGGAAGTTCCGGTCAAGAGGGAGAAGATTATACAGATCAAGAACGAAAAGATATAGAGCCAGTCAGCGCTGATAAGCGATATTCCGTGATAGATCAGCATAGGTATGGTACCAGATACAATCCACGATCCTATCAAGACCCCTACGGACAAGAGTATCATCACAACTGGTATGGACTCCCCAACCTTCCTGGTGATGGAGGACTCGATCTCTGTCCAGGCATATCCGCGGTATAAGAGGTAAAAACTATTTACGCAAAGTGCTATCAACACTAATACCTCGACAGGCAGTCTATCTCCGCCAATCAATACTGGATGAATAAACAGTCCGTATACCAGCAGGAGTAGGAAGACTCCTATCGGAAAAAAGTGGCCTATAAATGATGTCGGTGCTTTTTGCATGTGGTGACAGCAAGGTAATTAATACATTAGAGACCAAATAACTCGTCAGCAATGCTTTCAGTAGAGAGAACACTAGAATTTACAAGATCCTATAAAGTGTCGCCCCAACGGCTGTGGTGCGCAATCACCAGTCATAAGGAAATGGTCCAATGGTACTTCGATAACATCCCTGACTTCCAAGCAAAAGTTGGCTTTACCACGAAGTTTCC